>JALTZY010000290.1 GCA_027045905.1 Paracoccaceae bacterium | reverse complement strand
TCACCGAACATGACCCTCAGCTTTGCCCCCGAGGCGATCGAGACCTGGCCGCTCGACCGCCTGAAGCCCTATGCGCAGAACGCCAAGACGCATGGGGCGGATCAGGTGGCCCGGATCGCCGCCAGCATGGCCGAGTTCGGCTGGACCGTGCCCTGCCTCGTGGCCGAGGACGGCGAGCTCATCGCGGGCCATGGCCGGGTGCTGGCCGCCGCGCAGCTGGGGCTGAAGGAAGCCCCGGTGATCGTGCTGGGGCATCTCAGCGAAGAACAACGCCGCGCCTATCGGATTGCCGACAACAAGCTCACCGAAATGGGTGAATGGGACGAGGCGGTCTTGTCCGAGGAACTGAAGGGCCTGCTGGCCGAGGAATTCGACCTCTCGCTGATCGGCTTTTCCGATGGCGAGCTGGATCGGCTGCTGGCCCTTGAGCCCGAAGAAGACGCCGGTGGGCACACCACCCCGCCCGTCACCATCCCCGAGCCGCCGCGCAACCCGGCCTCTCGCCCGGGCGATCTGTGGCGGCTGGGCGATCACCGCTTGCTCTGCGGGGACGCCACCGATGCGGTCGATGTGCGCCGGCTGATGAATGGCGAACGCGCGGTGCTGTTTGCCACCGACCCGCCCTATCTGGTCGATT
Organism: Paracoccaceae bacterium; assembly: GCA_027045905.1. Taxonomy (GTDB): domain Bacteria; phylum Pseudomonadota; class Alphaproteobacteria; order Rhodobacterales; family Rhodobacteraceae; genus JAAEUB01. The sequence continues at coordinate 1,464 of JALTZY010000290.1, read as the reverse complement.
ACGACGGCTCCAACCACCCGACCCGCAACAAGGACTGGTCGCAGAGCTACGGCGTGACCTGGGACGACAGCAGCCAGGGCGCGGACCTTTATGACGCCTTCATCAAGGCGGCCATCGATGAGGCCATCACCGAGGACGCCGCCTGGTATTGCTGGCATGCTTCCCGCCGCCAGGCGATGCTCGAGGCTTGCTGGGAGCGCGCCGGCGCCTTCGTCCACCAGCAGATCATCTGGGTGAAGGATCGCGGCGTCCTGACCCGCTCGCATTACCTGTGGAAGCACGAGCCCTGCTTCATGGGCTGGATCAAGGGCAAGCGCCCGCCCAAGGTGGCAGAAGAAACGCTGCCCTCGACCTGGGAAATGCCCAGCTTCGCCAAGGACGAGCGTCCTGACCACCCCACGCCCAAACCGCTCGATGCCTTCGGCATCCCGATGCGCCAGCACGTGGAGCGCGGCGGCCTGTGCTACGAGCCTTTCTCGGGCTCCGGTTCGCAGATCATGGCCGGCGAAGCCAACGGGAGGCGCGTCTACGCCATGGAGATCAGCCCCGCTTACGTGGATGTCGCTGTCGATCGCTGGCAGGCCGAGACGGGTCGCGCCGCGATCCTCGACGGTGATGGGCGGACGTTTGCCGAGGTGAAGAACGAGCGGTTGGGCGACAAGGCTGACGCCGCTGCCTGATGGCCGTCTACTACAACGATGCCGATCCCGCGGCTTGCGCATGGCTGCGGGAACTGATCGCGGCCGAGCTGTTGCCTGCCGGCGACGTGGACGAACGGTCCATCCTCGAGGTGGAGCCCGTCGACCTGCGCGGCTTCACGCAATGCCATTTCTTCGCCGGGATCGGCGGCTGGCCCCATGCGCTGCGCCTGGCTGGCGTGGCCGAGGATCTGTCGGTGTGGACCGGCTCGCCGCCCTGCCAGCCCTTCAGCCAGGCCGGGCAAGGCAAGGGACAGGACGATGACCGTCATCTCGCGCCAGCCTTCCTGCGGCTCGTCGCAGCCTGCCGCCCGGAGTTCGTCTTCGGCGAACAGGTCGCGAGCGCAGCAGTGCTCGGAAAGGTTGGCAATGCTGCTCGAACGGCGGCTAAAGGCCCGGCTGAATGGGCGTGGTTCGACGCTCTGGCGGCTGACCTGGAAGCGGCATCTTACGCCATCGCGGCGGCCGATCTGCCGGCTGCGGGCATCGGCGCGCCGCACATCCGCCAGCGGCTGTTCTTCGGCGCCGTCGCATTGGAGCCCGGCGGGCTGGGCGACAGCCTCGGCGCGGGATTTCAAGGACGGATCGGAATGCCGGTCCGTCCCGATCAATGCGCTGCTCGGCCGGCAGGTCTGGCTCGCGGGCCGGCCGACGTCGATGGCGGGCTCGCCCGCGACGCAAAGCTACAACGCGGCCGGCAACACCGATGCGAGCCGCAGGACGGTGAAGCTGATCGACTGGTCGAAGGCGCCGACCCCGCCGGGAC
>JALTZY010000289.1 GCA_027045905.1 Paracoccaceae bacterium | reverse complement strand
CGTCACCTTCGACGAGGACGCCGCCCGAAACCGCAAGACCAAAGCTCCCCATCAGTCGCAAACGAAAACGCGCAGGATGGTCCGATGACTTCGCAAAATCAATCATCGGCCAAATGATAGCCTTGGCATTCGACCCAGGGAATCTTGACGCCAGACGAGGCCTATGAAAGCAAAACCAGACCTATGAAAATGGCAGCCTGAATGAAACCCTGATCCACCTTAATCTGGCTGCAAACTGGTCAAAGTACTGGGACCACTCCAAAGGCCGCCGAGTCGTTCGGAAAAGCAGGACCGCTTCAATATCCCAGTAGGCGGGAGATGAGCTCGGACTGGCGGTTGACGCCGGTTTTCTGGAAGATGCGCGAAAGATGGGTGCGGGCGGTGGCATCGGAGATGCCGAGCCGGGCGGCCACTTCGCGCCGGTTGCCCCCGGCGAGAAGCTCGGCGCAGAGCCGGGCTTCGGCGCCGGTGAGGCCGAAGCGCTCTTGCATCAGGGCAAGGCGGGCGGCCTTGCGCGCGGCCCGGTCGGTGATCAGCAGCAGGGCCACGGGGCGGGCCAGCAGGGCGGCGGGGTGATCGGCCCCGCGCCAAGGCAGGGCTTCGAGCATCAGCCCGGTGCCGGGCTCGGCCGCGCCGATGGTCATGGTGCCGCCGCGGGGCGCGCCTTTGCCGCCGGTGCCGGCGGCGCAGCCGGCGACGAGGCGCTGGAGCCGGGCGGTTTCCGCCGCGTCGTCCAGCGTCAGGCGCCCATGCGCGAGGCGGATGCCGGGCAGGGCCGAGAGCGCGGCTTCGGTGGCATCGTCGGCCACGATCGGGCGCAGCGCCGCATCGACCGGCAGCGCCAGGCTCGCGCCGTGGCGCGCGGTTTCTTCGCCGGCCTTGCGGGCCAGCTCCAGCGCCTGCAGCCGGCGCATGATGGCGGTGGCGCGCACCGCATGAGGCACCACGGCGGCAAACATGCGGTGGGCGTGGCTGTCGATCTCGTCGCGCCTTGTGCCCGTTTGCACCACGATCGCGGCAAAGGCCCCGTCGCCGGTGGCCAGGTTGCTCGCCAGCCGCTCCGCGCCCAGCCCGGAATGGCGCCAGTATTCGTTGTGAAAACGCGAATTGAGGAACAATTCGCGCCCGGTGGTCTCCAGCGAGGTGATCTCGCCCACCGGCCGACCGGAGGTGGCGGCAACGGTAGGGTCGTAGCGCCACCAGGTCCGGTCATAATCGGCGATCACCTCGGGGTCGGCGCGCGGCGAGACCACGCGGGCCAGCCCCAGCGCCGGGTCGTTGACCACGAAGGCGGCGTTTTCGAGCCTGCACAGGTCGCTGAGGCGCGCCAGCGCGTCGGGCAGGGCCGAAGGGTCTTCGGCGGCGCCATAGAGCCGATTCAGCAGGGAGCCGAACGGATCCCCGAATGTCGTGTGGCGGGTGTCATTCATGCCAGTTCATGGATGTTTTCATTTGTGTTTTCGTTCGTTTCTCGCCGCCGGAACCCGGCCATTTCGGCCCAGCTTCGCCGCCCGATCGCGCATCGTTCCGGCAAGCCTGCGCGACAGGTGTGAAAAAATCAACGTTTTTCGTCGGTATAGGACACTTGTTCGGTGACGGAGATTTCCGGATCGGCTAAGTTGGCGGCAACGATTTGTAACGTGAAGAGGTTTTTCGTGCGCTTTTCCGCTTCCGCTGCCCGCTGGCGCCAGAGGCGACGTGCTGCCCTTGTCATTGCCCTTTCGGTGGAGCTCACGGTTGCGCCGGCCGCGCAGCTCTGGGCGCAGGGGGTCGTGATCGACGGGCGTACCGCCACCACCGTCACCACCACCGTCACCACCACCGGCACCCTGACCGACGTGACCACGGCCACGGTTTCGCAGGGCTATGGGGTCAACAGCTTTCTCGAATTCTCCATCGGCGCGGGCGATGTGGTCAATATCCATGCCCCCACCGGCACCGCCGGCACGGTCAATCTGGTCACCGGCGGGCGCGCGGCGCTGATTGAGGGCGCGCTCAACGGCATGGTCGATGGCGCCGTGGGCGGCGCGCTCTATCTGGCGAGCCCCGACGGGGTGGTGATCGGGCCCGGGGGCGAAGTGCGCGCCGGGCCCGATCACCAC
>JALTZY010000288.1 GCA_027045905.1 Paracoccaceae bacterium | reverse complement strand
CCACGGGCTGCGCCGGGGTTTGCAGCCGTTTATCAGGCCACATGACAAAGGCGCGCGGGCTCATTCGCGGGCCAGTTCACGCTTGAGCTTGACCATCTTGCGGGTGATCATCTGGCGCTTGAGCGGCTTAAGATAGTCTATGAACAACTTGCCCTGAAGGTGGTCAATTTCGTGCTGTACGCAGGTGGCCCAAAGGCCGCCGAAATCCTGCGTTTGTTCGTTGCCGTCGCGGTCGATCCAGCGGGCGGTCACCTCGGCCGGGCGGGTGACGTCGGCGTATTGTTCTGGGATGGACAGGCAGCCTTCCTCATAGGTGTTGAGGTCGTCCGACGCGGCAATGATTTCCGGGTTGAACATGATGGTCGGGCGCGGGGCGGCACCCTCTTCCTTGACGCAGTCCAGCACGATCAGGCGTTGCAGGATGCCAAGCTGAGGCGCGGCCAGACCGATGCCCGGCGCGTCATACATGGTTTCCAGCATGTCGTCAGCCAGAACGCGTAAGTCGTCCGACAAATCGGGCACGGCTTTGGCAACCTTTTTCAGGCGCGGGTCGGGGTGGATCAGAATGGTGCGTAAGGTCATATGCCTCATTTAGGACATGCATGCGCGGGGTGCAACGCCTGCCCCTTGCAATGGCCCAAAACGCCATGCGATAGGATGCACAACGCATGCACACAGCATGCACAGGGTATGCATATGATTATGCAGCAGGGAGCCAAACCATGAATTTTGACGAAATCATCGAACGCCGCGGCACCCATTCCGCGAAATGGGACCTGATGGAGCCGCTTTATGGCGTGCCCGCGGATGACGGGATTTCGATGTGGGTGGCGGATATGGATTTCCGCCCGCCAGCCTGTATTCAGGACGCGTTGCAAGGCATGTTGGATCACGGCATTTACGGCTATTACGGCGATGACACGTCGTATCGCGCCGCCATTGTCTGGTGGATGCAGAACCGGCATGGCTGGACGGTTGATCCCGCCCACATTTTCACCACTCATGGCCTGGTCAACGGCACCTCGATGTGCGTCGATGCCTTTTCCGGGCCGGGCGAGGGGGTGGTGTTGTTCACCCCGGTCTACCACGCCTTTGCCAAGGTCATCAAAGCCGCCGGGCGCAAGGTGGTGGAATGCCCGCTGGTGAACAATGACGGGCGCTATGAAATGGACTTTGACGCCTATGACGCGCTGATGACCGGCAACGAAAAGATCGTCGTTCTTTGTTCGCCGCACAATCCCGGTGGTCGTGTCTGGAGCCGGGACGAATTGCAGGGCGTCGCCGACTTTGCCAGGCGGCATGACCTTGTGCTGGTCTCGGACGAAATCCACCACGATCTGGTGATGCCCGAGCGCAACCACATCGCCATGGCCAATATTGACGGCGTTCAGGACCGGCTGGTGATGATGACCGCCACCACCAAGACCTTTAACATCGCCGGGGCGCATTCCGGCAATGTCATCATCTCCGACGACAGCCTGCGCGACAGATTTGCCGGCCGCATGATGGCCATGGGCATGTCGCCCAATTCGTTCGGGATTGTCATGGCCGAAGCGGCCTATTCCCCGGAGGGGGCCGCCTGGGTCGATGCGCTGGTGGCCTATCTTGACGGCAATCGCCGCCTGTTCGACGACGCGATCAATGCCATTCCGGGCCTGAAATCCATGCCGCTTGAGGCGACCTATCTGGCCTGGGTCGATTTCGCCGATACCGGCATGAGCGCCGAGGAATTCACCCGCCGGGTTGAGAAAACAGCGCATATCGCCGCCAATCACGGACCGACTTTCGGCACCGGCGGTGAAAGCTTCTTGCGGTTTAATCTGGCGACCCCACGGGCAAGGGTCCAGGACGCCGTTGACCGGCTGCAAAGCGCGTTTTCAGATTTGCAGTGATGGCGCCACGCCCTAATCAACCGCCAGTTTCGCCAACAGCCATTCGGCCCGGTCGATCTGTTCCTGAACCGCGTCAATGTCGTGGCCGATTCTGGCGCGGTCGGCGTCATCTTCGCTGACCCTGAGGTCGACGCGCAAAGCGTGGTGCTGTGATTTCAGTCGCGTCAGAACCTCTTTGACATGCGACGGCTTGACCTTCTGCGCCTTGCCCTTTTCCAC
>JALTZY010000287.1 GCA_027045905.1 Paracoccaceae bacterium | reverse complement strand
GAATCGCTGTCATGCTCGCCGCCACTGATCACCTCGTCGGCATCGCCGCCGATGATCCTGTCATTGCCCTGCCCGCCATCGAGATAGGCCGAGGCGGCACCGTCGGCGCGGATGCTGTCGGTGCCGGTGATCGTATCGTCGCCCGCGCCGCCAAACAGGGACTGGGCGCCCTCTCCGGCGCTCAGGGTATCATCGCCCGAGCCGCCAAAGACATAGGCGGCGGCGTCTCCGGCGCTGATTCTGTCATCGCCATCGCCCCCGTCGATCACCCGCACCGTGCCATCGGATTGCACCAGGGGCGTGCCGTCCCAGGAGCCGAGCCGCCCCTCGCCGGTGCCCTCCTGACCGTCATCGGGCAGGGTCAGGCTGTCATCCCCGTCGCCGAGCTGCAGGTCGCTGGTATCGGTGACCTGGGTGCCGACGAAATTGGCCCCCGTAACGGCATCGCTCTGTTCGTGCAGCAATTGCTGCAGCAGCGAGCCCTCGCCATCGGGCAGGAACGAACCGTCGAAGGTCTCGGTGGGGTCGATCACCGTGTCTTCATCCACCGGGGCGCCGTAATCGCCGGGGTCGTCGTCGCCGGTATCCGGGTCGATCACCGTGTCTTCATCCACCGGGGCGCCGTAATCGCCGGGGTCATCGTCGCCGGTATCCGGGTCGAGGATATTGCCCGGGCCGGCGCCGAAGCCGGCGGCGTCTCCCTGCCCCTCGGCTCCCGGGTCATCTCCCGGACCCAGGCCATTGCCCAGATCCTCACCCTCCCCGCCGCCGAATATATCGGGCAGGAACACCACCGGCAGCAGGCTGACAAAGAGCAGGGCGAAGATCATGAGCGGCTCACGGGATACGCATTACGCGAGCATGGTACCACCACCTCCGCGCGAGTCCATATTTTGATTGTTAAATTTCTTATAAAATGCGCAAGTGGTTAACACATCCTCCCCCGGCGCCCGAAAGCGCCGGGAAAGCGCCCGGACGGGCCAAAATAGCCCTTCCCTTCCTTTTCATTATCCCTTATATGCGCGCATCTGCCGGATTCTCCGGCCTTTCACGGCCCTTGCTGGACGACATCCCGGCCTGCGGCACAACCAGAGACCACCGAGATCCGAGACCACAAGGAGACCCCGATGTCGATTACCGCCGAAGAGAAGGCCCGCCTGATCAAGGAATACGCGACCCACGAGGGCGACACCGGCTCGCCCGAGGTACAGGTCGCGATCCTGAGCTCGCGCATCGCCACCCTGACCGAGCACTTCAAGACCCACAAGAAGGACAATCACGGCCGCCGCGGTCTGCTGGCGCTGGTTGCCCGTCGCCGCAAGCTGCTCGATTATGTCCGCCGCAAGGACGAAGAGCGCTACCAGACCCTGATCAAGCGCCTCGGCCTGCGTCGCTGAGGCGGCAGAGCGGCGCTGCCTGCCACGCATGAAAACCCGCCTGCCTGCCGGGCGGGTTTCTTCTGAAGGCGCGGAAGCGACCATTCGGCTTGCATTCCCGATATTTGCCGCTAAGACACGCCGGACGAACCGCACCGGCCGGACGGGAGGCGACCACCGATGAACATGCTCGGCACCTTCATCAAGCCGATGCACCGCGAGGGCATCCGCTTCGTGGCGATCTTTGCCGGCCTTACCGCGGCCGCCTTCTGGCTGTGGGAGCCGCTGGGCTGGATCGGGCTCGGCCTCACCATCTGGTGCTACTACTTCTTCCGCGACCCCAGGCGGGTGCCGCCGGAAGGGGCGGGGCTGATCGTCAGCCCGGCCGACGGGGTGGTGTCCGGCATCGGCCCGGCCCTGCCGCCGGCGGAGCTGGGCCTGTCGGAGGAGCCGCTCACGCGCATCAGCATCTTCATGAGCGTGTTCAACGTGCATGTGAACCGCGCCCCCGTCGCCGGCGTGGTGGAGAAGGTCGCCTACAAGCCCGGCAAGTTCTTCAACGCATCGCTGGACAAGGCCAGCGAGGATAACGAGCGCAACGGGCTGATCCTGCGCATGGGCGATGGCCGGCGCCTGGGGGTCGTGCAGATCGCAGGCCTGGTGGCGCGGCGCATCGTCTGCTTCGTGGCCGAGGGCGACCGGCTGATGACCGGCGAGCGCTTCGGGCTGATCCGCTTCGGCTCGCGGCTCGATGTCTACCTGCCCGGCGGGGTGGAGCCGGCCGTGCGCGAGGGCCAGACCATGATCGCCGGCGAGACGGTGCTGGCCCGGTTCGATCCGGCAACCGCCCCGGCAACCGCTTCCGCCGCCGGGGCAGAGGCGCGCCAATGAGCCGGCTCAGCCTGCGCGGGCGCGATGTGTCGCTGGCGCAGATTCTGCCCAACCTGGTGACCATCGCCGCCATCTGCGCCGGACTTACGGCGATCCGCTTCGGGCTGCAGGGGCAGTATGAAATGGCGGTGAAGCTGATCCTCGCCGCCGCCGTGCTCGATGCGCTGGACGGGCGCCTCGCCCGCCTGCTCGACGGCTGCAGCCCGATCGGCTCCGAGCTCGATTCGCTCGGCGATTTCCTGAATTTCGGCGTCGCCCCGGCGCTGGTCCTGTATTTCTGGGGCCACCAGGGCCTGCCCAGCGCCACTTGGCTGCCGGTGCTGGTCTATGCGATCTGCGCGGTGCTGCGGCTTGCGCGCTTCAACGTCGCGGCGAAGGAAGGCAGCGAGGCGGCCGGAGACTACTTTACCGGCGTGCCGGCCCCGGCGGGTGCGCTGCTGGTGATGTTTCCGCTCTACATCTCCTTTGCCATCGCCGATGAGCCTGTCTTTCCGGCGCCGGTGATCGGCGTGCACATGGTGCTGGTCGGCCTGCTGATGATCTCCACCATCCCCACCCGCTCGTTCAAGTCCCTGCGCATCGCCCCGGGCCGGGTCAAGTTCGCCCTGCTGGGCTTTGCCGCGCTGGGCTCGGCGCTGCTGACCTATCCCTGGGCAGTGCTCGCGGCGCTGTGCATCGGCTATCTGGGCCTGGTCCTGCACGGGGTCGTCGCCGGCCCGGGGCGGGGCCGGGCCGGGGGGTGAGTCTCTGCGTCAGCTTTCACCTGCGAAAGGATTTCATCCATGGATATCGACGCCGTCCGCCGCTCCTATGCCCGCTGGGCACGGATCTACGACCAGACCTTCGGCGCCATCACCGCAGGCGCGCGCAAGCGCACCATCCGCCATGTCAATACCCGTCGGGGCAAGGTGCTCGAAGTCGGCCTCGGCACCGGCCTGGCGCTGCCGCTCTATGCGCCCCATCTGGAGGTGAGCGGGCTGGACTATTCCGAGGATATGCTGGCCCAGGCCCGGGCCAGAAAGGAGCGCCTCGGCCTCGACCATGTGCGCGAACTGCGCCAGATGGATGCGCGCGAGCTGGACTTTCCCGATGCGCGCTTCGATACCGTGGTCGCCATGCATGTGATCTCGGTAGTGCCCGATCCGGAGCGGGTCATGGCGGAGATGGTCCGGGTGCTGAAGCCCGGCGGACAGATCGTGATGAGCAACCACTTCGCCCGCGACAGGGGATTTCTCGCCGCCCTGGAAAGGATCGCCGCCCCGCTGGAAAACCTGCTCGGCTGGCATTCCGACTTCCCGAAGGAAACGGTGTTCGGTACGCCCGGCCTCACCCTTCTCCACGAGCAGACCCTGCCGCCGGTGGGCATGATGACGCTGCTGGTACTGGAAAAGGAAAGGCAAGAGGAGGGGGGCTGAGCCGGCAGGAGGAAGCGGCCCGCCCCGCAGCGGCCCGCCCCTGTCCGTCTGCCGGCAATCCCGTCTGCCGGCAATCAGCGCAGCTTGTTGATCTTCAGCATCTTCATGATGGTCTTCTCGTACCAGGGCTCGCTGACGCCCTTCTTCACCTTGCGGATGAAGTATTTCTCGAAGCCCAGCTTGGCCCAGTGCACCCAGCGCCCGGAGGAGTTCCAGTTCACGTTGCGCGGCGGGTTCTGCGGCATGGCCAGGAAGGCCAGCCCGCGGTCGCCGAAATCGGCGAGGCAGAAGGCGTTCCAGGTGGGCAGATTGTTGGGCTCTTTGCCGTCGATCACCCGCGGCAGGTTGTGCGCGGTGGCGGTGACCATGGATTCGATCATGAAGCCGGTCTTGGGTACGCCGGTGGGCACCGGGGTGGCGACCGGCGGCGCGATGGCGATGCACACGCCGATGGCGAAGATGTTCTGGTACTTGGGGTTGCGCTGGTATTCATCGACGATGACGAAGCCGCGCGGATTCACCAGCCCCTCGATGCCCATCAGCGCCGGTATGCCGCGAAACGCGGGCAGCATCATGCAATAGCCGAAGTCGATCTCGTGCTTCTTCTTTTCGCTGCCGTCCTCGTCCACCTCGGTGGCAAACAGCTTGCCTTCCTCGAACCTGTCCACCTTGCAATTGGTATGCCACTTGATGTCGCGGTCGCGCATGGCGCTTTCGAGCATGCCCTTGGTGTCGCCCACGCCGCCCAGGCCCAGATGGCCGATATAGGGCTCGGAGGTGACGAAGGTCATCGGAACCTTGTGGCGGATGCCGCGCTTGCGCAGGTCGGTCTCGATGGTGAAGAGGTATTCGTAGGCCGGGCCGAAGCACGACGCGCCCTGGACCGCGCCCACCACGATGGGGCCGGGATTGGCGCAGAACTCCTCCCACTGATTGCCGGAAATCTCGGCATGCTCGATATGGCAGACGCTGTGCGTATGGGCATCGGGGCCGAAGCCCTCGATCTCGTCGAAGGCCAGGTCGGGGCCGGTGGCGATCACCAGGTAGTCGTATTCGACCACCTTGCCGCTATCGAGCTCGATCCTGTTTTCGTCAGGCATGAGCTTCCTGGCGCCGTCGCAGATGAACTCGATCCCGCGCCGCTTCATCACCGGGGCAAGCTCGACGATGATGTCCTTCTTCTTGCGCCAGCCGACGCCGGCCCAGGGGTTGGACGGGGTGAACTGGAAATAGGGCTTGTTGGAGATGACGGTGATCTTGTCGCTGCGCGACAGGGTTTCCTTCAGCTCGTATGCCTGGATCGTCCCGCCCAGGCCCGCGCCCAGGACGACAACATGTGCCATTTTCATTCCTCCTCTGCGTAATGCTTAAGGGGCCTTGCCCCCAATGTCTTTTCTCCGCAGCAGGCCCGGTGCCGGCATGAGTGGTCGTCGTCGGCGCGGCCCGTGCGCGGGTTTTGTCATACTAGCGAATCATTGCGAAAAACAAAGCGATTCGCCTGCAGAATATTGCATATGAAAAAAGACGCGCCATTCTCCACCGAAAACGACGCGGTATCGGCGCTCCGTTTGCGCCCGCCCGTCCCTTTCCTCCACCCGCCGCGCATATGGCGGCCGCGTGATGGCGGGCGATGGCGGGATGCGAGGGCGAGAAGCGTCCGGGCGCAGATCCACAAGCCCCGCGCCCGAGCGGTACGGGCGCTGCATCTCGGGGACTTCCCCGGCAGGGGGCCGCCGACCCGGCGGTCCCCTTGATACTTCACGATACTTCACGCCTCAGGCCGCTGTGGGCGCGGGATCGCTGGGGCCTGGCCTACTTCTTCTTCCCGGCCTCTTCGCTCGTGCCTTCGATCACCTCGCCCTTGACCTCGCTGGCCCGGGTGATCTCGATCCGGCGCGGCTTGAGCGCCTCGGGCACTTCGCGGATCAGGTCGATGTGCAGCATCCCGTTCTCATGAACGGCGCCGGTCACGCGCACATGTTCGGCCAGATGGAAGCGGCGCTCGAAAGCGCGGGTGGCAATCCCTTGGTGCAGATAGGTGCGCTTGACCTCATCGGGCTTCTTGCGGGCCGAGACGATCAGGGCGTTTTCACGCACTTCCACGGAAAGCTCGTCTTCGGAAAAGCCGGCCACGGCGATCGAGATGCGCCAGGAATCCTCCCCGGTCTTCTCGATATTGTAGGGCGGGTAGCTTTCCCGGCCGGTCTCGGTCTTGGTGAGGCGGTCCATCAGTTCGGCGATCTGGTCGAAGCCGACGCTGGCACGAAACAGCGGGGAAAGGTCAAAGTTGCGCATGATTCAGTCCTCCTTCATTGAGCGACATTCCTGTGCGACACTACCGACCCTCCCGTCGGGGCAGGGTCAGTGAGGTCTTCGGGCCCGTTTGCGGCGCCCGAACAACAGATAGGCGGGATTTCCGCCGGTTCAAGAGGTGCGGGGGTGCCGGAACGGCGCCGAAGCCGCCTTTCGGGGCGTGATCCATGCACCGCGCCCGGCGCTCCTGCGATGCGCGATGCGGCGATGCGCGACGCCACGGCGCAAAGAGCCGGCGCATGACGGAATGCGGCTTGCCTTTGCGGAAAATTGGTAATATTTTCTTACCAAATCCGTCGCCAAGTTCCGCAACCCCGCATATGAGGGAATCCCGCCATGTACATGCCTCCCGCCGATCCGGCCATTCTGGCGCGCAAGGCCCAGATCATCGCCCGCTTGCGCGAGGTCCTGCCGGAGGATGCGGTGATCGACGATGGCGCGGCCATTCGCGCCTATGAATGCGACGGACTGGCCGCCTATCGCTGCCCGCCGCTCTGCGTGGCGCTGCCGGGCTCGACCGAAGAAGTGGCCGAGGTCATGCGTATCTGCGCCGCCGAGGGCGTGGCGGTGGTGCCGCGCGGGGCGGGCACTTCGCTCGCCGGGGGCGCGCTGCCGAGCGAAGACGCGGTGGTGCTGGGCGTCTCGCGCCTGACCGAGGTGCTGGAGGTGGATCTGGACAACCGCTTCATCCGGGTGGAGGCCGGGCGCACCAATCTCTCCGTCACCGGCGCGGTGGAGGAAGCGGGCTTCTTCTACGCCCCCGACCCCTCGAGCCAGCTCGCCTGCGCCATTGCCGGCAATATCGCGATGAATTCGGGCGGTGCCCATTGCCTCAAATACGGCGTCACCACCAACAACCTCATGGGGGTGAAGATGGTGCTGGCCGATGGCGAGGTGATCGAGATCGGCGGGCCTTACAGCGATGCGGGCGGGCTCGACCTGCTGGCGCTGATCTGCGGCTCCGAGGGTCAGCTGGGCATCGTTACCGAGGCGACCCTGCGCATCCTGCCCAAACCCGAGGGCGCGCGGCCGGTGCTGATCGGCTTTGACAGTCCCGAAGTGGCCGGGGCCTGCGTCAGCGACATCATCCGCTCGGGCCTTCTGCCGGTGGCGATCGAATACATGGACCGGCTCTGCATCCGCGCCAGCGAAGCCCATGCCCATTCGGGCTATCCCGACTGCGAGGCGATGCTGATCATCGAGGTCGAGGGCAGCGAAGCCGAGATCGAAGCGCAGATGGCGCGGATCAAGGAGATCGCCCGGCGCCACGATCCGGTGGAACTGCGCGAGAGCCAGTCCGAGGAGGAAAGCGGGCGCATCTGGCTCGGGCGCAAGTCGGCCTTTGGCGCCATTGGCCGGATCAACGATTACATGTGCCTCGATGGCACCATCCCGGTCAGCGAACTGCCCCATGTGCTGGGCCGGATCGGCGAGATGGCCGCCGATTACGGGCTGCAGGTGGGCAACGTCTTTCATGCCGGCGACGGCAACATGCACCCGCTGATCCTCTATGACGCCAACAAGCCCGGCGATCTGGAGAAGTGCGAGGCGCTCGGGGCCGATATCCTGAAGCTCTGCGTCGAGGTCGGCGGCTGCCTGACCGGCGAGCACGGGGTGGGGGTGGAGAAGCGCGAACTGATGGGCGCGCAGTTTTCCGACGCCGATCTGGAGGCGCAGATGCGCATGAAGGACGTGTTCGACCCCGCCTGGCGGCTGAACCCGACCAAGGTCTTTCCGCTGGAGGCATCCGCCGTGCGGCGAGGGGGGTAAGGGGCTTCGCCCTTCGCCCGTGCCGGGCGCGGCCCAGGATATTCGAGGATCGATGATGAAAGCAGAGACAGAGGCGGAACTGGCCGAGGCCCTGGCCGGAGCGGATGGCCCCCTGCGGGTAATGGGCGGGGGCACGCGCGATGTGGGCCGGCCGGTGGCGGGCGCGCCGCTCGAAGTGGGGGTCCGGGGCGCGCGGCTCTATGAGCCCGGTGCGCTGACCCTGGTGGTGGGAGCGGGCACACCGCTCGCGGAGGTCGAGGCGCTGCTGGCGGGCGAAGGACAGCGGCTGGCGTTTGAGCCGATGGATCATCGGCTGCTCTTGGGCACTGAGGGGGAGCCGACCATCGGCGGAGTGGTGGCGGCCAATGTCTCGGGCCCGCGCCGGGTGCAGGTGGGGGCGTGCCGGGACTTTCTGCTCGGGGTGCGTTTTGTCGATGGGCGCGGGCAGGTGATCGTCAATGGCGGGCGGGTGATGAAGAATGTCACCGGATACGACCTGAGCCGCCTGATGGCGGGCTCCTGGGGCACGCTCGGGGTGCTGAGCGAAGTGAGCCTGAAGGTTCTGGCCGCGCCCGAGGCGGAGGCGACGCTGGTCGCGCAGGTGCCGGAGGCGGCGGCGGGCGTGGCGCTGATGGCGCGGGCTCTGGGCACGCCTTATGAGGTCAGCGGCGCGGCACTGGCGGGCGGGCAGGTGCGGCTGCGCCTCGAGGGCTTTGGCGAGTCGGTAGCTTACCGGGTGGGCGCGCTGCGGCAAGCGCTTGGCGGCGACTGGGAGGAGGTCGAGGGCGCGGCGAGCGCGGCTTTGTGGCGGGAGGTGCGCGATGTGGCGCCTTTTGCGGGGCGCGCAGGCGCGGTCTGGCGGCTGTCGCTGAAGCCTTCGGACGGGCCGGGCCTGCTGGCCGCTTTGGAGAAACGGGGCCTTACGGTGGAGGCGCTGTTCGACTGGGGCGGCGGGCTGGTCTGGCTTTTGCTCGACGAGGCGGAGGATGCGGCTTCGGCGGCCATTCGCGGCGAGATCGCCCGGCTCGGGGGGCATGCGACGCTGGTGCGGGGGAGCCGGGAATTGCGGGAGCGGGTTGCAGTATTTCAACCTCAGCCGGCGCCTCTGGCCGCTCTGGAGGCGCAGATCAAGCAGAAATTCGACCCGAGGGGGATCCTGAATCCCGGGCTGAGGGGGCGCTGAGATGCAGACATTCTTCACCCCCGAGCAGCTTCAGGACCCCGGCATCCGCACCGCCAACGAGATCCTGCGCGCCTGCGTGCATTGCGGCATGTGCACCGCCACCTGCCCCACCTACCAGGTGCTGGGCGACGAGCTCGACAGCCCGCGCGGGCGCATCTATCTGATCAAGGACATGCTGGAATCGGGGGGCGCGCCGCCTGTCGAAACCGTGCGCCATGTGGACCGCTGCCTTTCGTGCCTGTCCTGCATGACTACCTGCCCCTCGGGGGTGCATTACATGCACCTCGTGGACCTCGCGCGCGCCCATATCGAAAAGACCCACAAGCGGCCCCTCTTCGAGCGCGCCTTGCGCGCTCTGCTGGCGCGCCTCATTCCCTATCCGCGCCGCTTCCGCCTGGCGCTTTTGGGCGCGAAAATCGGCAAACCCTTTCGCCGCCTGATCCCCGACGCGCGGATGCGCGCGATGCTGTCCATGGCGCCCAGGCAGATACCGCCGGTCAGTCGCAATGATGATGCGCAGGTATTTCCGGCCGAGGGCGCGCGCAGGATGCGGGTGGCGCTGATGACCGGATGCGCGCAGAAGGCGCTGGACACCGATATCAACGATGCCACCATCCGCCTGCTCACCCGCCTTGGCTGCGAGGTGGTGGTAGCCGAGGGCGCGGGCTGCTGCGGAGCGCTCACGCATCATATGGGCAAGGAGGCGCTGGCGCATGGATCGGCGGCGGCCAATATTCGCGCCTGGTCGCGCGAGATTGCCGGAGAAGGGCTCGATGCGATCGTCATCAACACCTCGGGCTGCGGCACCACCATCAAGGATTACGGCCACATGTTTCGCGGCGACCCGCTGGCCGAGGATGCGGCGCGCGTCGCCGGGCTGGCGGCGGATGTGAGCGAGGTGCTGGCGCGCCTCGATCTGCCCGAGGGCGGCGCGCCGCGCCTCAGGGTGGCCTATCATGCCGCCTGCTCCCTGCAGCACGGCCAGAAGATCACCGACCTGCCCAAGGCGCTTCTGCGCCGGGTGGGATACGAGTTGGTGGAGCCGGCCAATGCGCATCTGTGCTGCGGCTCGGCGGGCACCTACAACCTGCTTCAGCCGGAGATTTCCGCCGAACTCAAGGCGCGCAAGCTCGCAACCCTCAGGGCGACCGAGCCCGAGGTGATCGCCGCCGGCAATATCGGCTGCATGGTG
>JALTZY010000286.1:1266-2117 GCA_027045905.1 Paracoccaceae bacterium | reverse complement strand
GTTATTCCGAGGGTTTTCGGAATATCTTTGACGTTCAATCGGTTAACCTACCCACCCCCTGGCGTCCTTCCGGCGCCGCCTTTCGTGTTCCAGTTCGCGACCTTGGCGATTTCCTCGACTGCAGCATTGACGGGGTTGCCGTCGTCATCGGTCAGTCCGAACTGGGCGGCGTGCTCTCTGATCCATTTCTCGATCGCCTGCTTCGGCGTGCCCTTCTCCGGTTCGCCGACCGCCAGCCATGCAGAGACGGCCGCCGCCAACTTGGGCGCATAGCGGGGATGGTCCGGGTCGAGGTATCCCGGCTGGTCGTCCTGGTCTGCGTCCTGGAAGAAGAAACCAGTCTGAAAGCCCCGGCTGGTCAGCCACCGTTTCAGCTCGTCGACATCGATCAAGGTTCCTCGCGTGCTGATCTCCTCGATCGGCTCCCAAAATCCCTCGGACTCGTTCCCGACATAGCGGACATGGACGTACTCACCCTTGGCAACTACGTCAGCCTTCAGGGTGCCCCCTTTGATGGCATTGACCAGCATATCCCTGGCGATGCATGGCCTCGGGTGCACCATACTGGAGTTTGTATCGTTCCAAAGCCCATCAATGGAACTCGGATCGTATCCCGCGATCAGGGCGGCCGCCTGTTCGATGGTCAGCCGGTCGTACAGCTTCCAAAGCGGGTCGATCCCGTTGTCTCGTTCATCCTTTTCGTCGTATCCTGCCATCGAGAACCTCGGTCTTCATTTCATCTCCAGCTTCCCCCGGCGGCGGTGGCGCGCCGTCGTGGTTTTCATGCCATCAGCGGTTCCTGTTCGGTCCCTTTCATCGCCTCGCCCCAAGCGCCACCACCTTCCCGGCCT
>JALTZY010000286.1:0-1256 GCA_027045905.1 Paracoccaceae bacterium | reverse complement strand
TGCCCGCCAGCCGTGCGGGGTAATCTCCTCGCGGGTGTCCAGCCCCAGGCGGCGGTAGGCGGCGGTCATGGCCATGTCGCTCATGGGGCGCAGGGGCGTGCGACCGCCGGGGAACACCCAGCCGCCCGGCAGGTGGCCGGTCAGGGGGCGCAGGTCTTCCAGGATGGCCACCGCCTGGCGTGACAGCGGCACCAGGTGCGGCGTGTCGGTCTTGCCGGTGGTGTAGCGCCATTCGGCCGCCTCCAGGTCCACGTCTTCCCATCGCATCGTCCGAAGTTCACCAGGCCGGCAGAAGACATAGGGCAGCAGCCGGAGGGCGGCGGCAACCGCGGGGCTGCCGGTGAAGGCGTCGAGGACCCGCAGGATTTCGCCCACCTTCGCCGGGTCCGTGGTGGCGGCCATGTGCCTCGCCTTCGCCTTTGGCAAGAAACCCCGCAGGGCCTCGGTTGGGTCACGTTCGAGCAGTCCCAGGGAAATGCCGTACCGGCACACCTGGCCGACGTACTGCACCGTCCGTCGCGCCGTCTCCGTGGTGCCGCGACGGTGAATGCGGTGGGCGATGTCGCGCACCTCGCCCGATGTCACTTCCTCGATGGGGCGCCGTCCGATGTAGGGAATGACGTGCTTCTCCAAGCACCGCCTGACGCGGGCCTGGTGTCCCGGCGAGGTGGTCGTGAGGTGTTCATCCATCCAGCGGCGAGCGACCGCCTCGAAGGAACGCTCCGACATCGTGGCCAGGCGCTGGCGTTCCTGGCGGCGAACCTCGCCCGGATCGATGCCGGACCTCAGCATGGCGCGGGCCTCATCTGCGCGCTGGCGGGCTTCCTTCAGGGACACCTCGGGATACCTGCCCAGGGCCAGGCGCTTCTCGCGACCACCGTAGCGGTACTTGAGACGCCACAGCTTCGATCCGGTGGGCATGACCTCGACGTAAACCCCCTCGCCATCGAACACCTTGAACGGGCGCTCTCGCGGCTTGAGCTGGCGCAGCACGACATCGGACAGGGACATGCGGGGCTCCACCGTGACGGGGGCACCATCATGCCCCCAGGGGTTTCCGATATGCCCCCAAATTTGCCCCCATCTGGGGGCATATGTCAATGGACGATATTGGACGCCATCAGACACAAAAAAGGCCGGAATCCTTGTTTTTCATTGGATTTCCGGCCTTCTCTGGATGTCTCTGGACGGGTTTGTGGTGGCTACGGGTGGATTCGAACCACCGACCCCATCATTATGAGTGATGTGCTCTAACC
>JALTZY010000285.1 GCA_027045905.1 Paracoccaceae bacterium | reverse complement strand
GGAAGGGCTGCCCGAAGACGTGCGCAGCCAGCTCAAGACCATCATCGACGAGGTGACCGCCACCCGCAACGCCGAGGCCTTCGCCGTGAACGAGGCGGCCAAGGAGGCGATCATCGAGGCCGGCGGCATGGTGCGCACGCTGACGCCCGAGCAGCGCCAGGCCTGGGTCGATGCGATGAAGCCGGTCTGGGATCAGTTCAAGGACGATGTGGGCGAAGAGAACATCGCCGCCGCCCAGGAAATCAACGCGATGCACTAGGCCGCTTGCCGATCTGCGCTCCTCCTCGCGGGGGCGCTGAAGAAAAGGCGGGTGGCGGCAGTAGATGCCGCCGCCCGGGCGGACCCGCGCGGACCGGAATACCGGCCGCGGAGCAAGGGAGGGGAGAATGGCGGATCGCTCCGGCATGCGCGCAGGGTTCGAGGAGACGGTGATTGCCCTGATCCTCGGCCTGATGACCATCATCACCTTTGTCAACGTGATCCTGCGTTATGTGTTCAACTCGTCCCTGATCTGGGGGCTCGAGGTGGTGCTGATCCTGTTTGCCTGGCTGGTGCTGTTCGGGGTCAGCTACGGGGTGAAGGTGACGGCGCATCTCGGCGTGGATGCACTCACCAATACCCTGCCGCCGGGCCTGCGGCGCGCGGTGGCGCTGGTGGCGGGGCTGTTGTGCATTCTTTATGCGGCCCTGCTGCTCAAGGGGGCCTGGGACTACTGGGCACCCTTCGCCGAACTACCGCCGACCACCGGGCGCTGGTTTCCCACCGGGATCGACTGGGGCGCGCGCGGGCGCAGCTTCTACATCACCGACCAGGTGCCCATGCCCGGCTTCCTGCGCTTTCTCGAAGACTGGATCAATTACGGCGAGCGCTATGACAAGCTGCCCCGTGTCATCCCCTATGCGATCCTGCCCATCGGCATGGCGTTGCTGCTGTGGCGCTTCCTGCAGGTGACCCGGGCGATCTGGCGCGGCGAGAGGGACAGCCTGATCGTCAGTCACGAGGTCGAGGAAGAAGTCGCCGAGGCCGCCGAAACCCGGGAAGGCGGGGAGGTGGATGCGCTCTTCGACAGCGGCACCGGGAAGAGCCGGAACGGGGAGAAATAGGATGGATGTCGTCTTTCTCTTTGCCATGGTCATCGGCATGCTGCTGATCGGGGTGCCGATCGCGATCGCGCTGGGGCTGTCTTCCATCGTCTTCCTGCTCCTGTTCTCCGAAAGCTCGCTGGCCTCGGTGGCGCAGAGCTTCTACCAGGCCGAGGCCGGGCATTACACGCTCTTGGCGATCCCCTTCTTCATCCTGGCTTCCTCCTTCATGTCCACCGGCGGCGTGGCCAGGAGGATCATCCGCTTTTCCATCGCCGTGGTCGGGCATTTTCGCGGCGGGCTGGCGATTTCCGGCGTCTTTGCCTGCATGATGTTCGCGGCACTTTCGGGATCGTCGCCGGCCACCGTGGTGGCGATCGGCACCATCGTCATCGCCGCCATGCGCCAGGTGGGCTACAGCAGGGATTTTGCCGCCGGCGTGATCTGCAATGCCGGCACGCTCGGCATCCTGATTCCGCCCTCCATCGTCATGGTGGTCTATGCCAGTGCGGTCGAGGTCTCGGTGGGGCGGATGTTCCTCGCCGGGGTGATCCCGGGCATCCTCGCCGGGCTCATGCTGATGGTGGCGATCTACGTCATCGCCACCATTCGCGACATGCCCAAGGGCGAATTCGCCGGCTGGCGCGAGGTCTGGGAGAGCTTCGCCGATGCCTTCTGGGGGCTGATGCTGATCGTGATCATCATGCTCGGCATCTACGGCATCCCGCCACTCGGGATCGGCGCGCTCTTCACTCCGACCGAAGCGGCGGCGGTGGCGGCGATCTATGCCTTCATCGTCGCCACCTTCGTCTATCGCGACATGGGGCCGCTGGCGGAGAAGAACAACGGCCAGCGCCTCAGCCTGCTGCAGAAGCCCCAGGCGCTCGTCACCGCCTTCTTTCACCGCGACACGCGCGACACGCTGTTCGAGGCCGGGCGGCTGACCATCACGCTGATGTTCATCATCGCCAATGCGCTGATCCTCAAGCATGTGCTGACCGACGAACAGATACCCCAGAGCATCGCCAATGCAATGCTGAGCGCGGGTTTCGGCAAGATCATGTTCCTCGTGGTGGTCAACGTGATCCTGCTGATCGGCGGGCAGTTCATGGAGCCTTCGGGGCTGATCGTGATCGTGGCGCCGCTGGTCTTTCCCATCGCCATCGAACTGGGGGTGGATCCGATCCACCTCGGCATCATCATGGTGGTGAACATGGAGATCGGCATGATCACCCCGCCGGTGGGGCTCAATCTGTTCGTCACCTCCGGCGTCGCGGGCATGCCGATGATGAAGGTGGTGCGCGCGGCGCTTCCTTTCCTTGCGGTGCTGATGGTGTTCCTGATCATGATCACCTACATTCCCTTCCTCTCCACCTGGCTGCCGAATACGCTGATGGGGCCGGAGATCATCACCAGGTGATTTCGCCGGGCTGGCGCCTGGCGGCCGGGGCGCTTTTCACGGAAAACCGCTTTTGCGAGGGGGCGCTGCCCCCTCGCGCTCCCCCGGGATATTTGCGGAAGTATGAGGGCTTTAACTTTTCCTTCATGGGGCGTAGGGCAGGATGCAGAAACTATCGGAGGGCGGCGTATGGGCGGTTGGGCGGAGTATATCGGGGCGTTTTTCGCATTCTTCGTCTCGCACCGGCTGCTGGCGCTGCCCCGGATAAAGGGGCCGATCAGCGCGCTGCTGGGGGCGGGGGGGTTTACCGCCGCCTACTCGGCCCTGTCGGCGCTGCTGCTGACCTGGATCATCGTCGCCGCCGGGCGCGCGCCGCATGTGGAACTCTGGGTGCAGAGGCCGTGGATGAATCATGCCGCCCTGGTGCTGATGGCCTTTGCCACGCTGATCTTCGCCCTGGCGCTGGGGCGACCCAATCCGCTCTCCTTCGGCGGGCTGGGAGATGCGCGTTTCGACCCGGACCGGCCCGGGCTGATCGGCTGGATGCGTCACCCGCTGCTGGTGGTGCTGGGCCTGTGGTCGCTGGCCCATATTCTGCCCAACGGGGATCTTGCCCATGCGCTGATGTTCGGTCAGTTCCTGCTCTTTGCCATCATCGGTACCCGGATCATCGACCGGCGTCGGCAGCGGCTTCTGGGGATGGGAGAGTGGCAGCGTCTGGCTGCCACCCGCCGGCGTCTGGAGCCGAGCCTGAACGGGCTGGTGCGCCTGCTGGCGGCGGCGGTGCTCTATGCGGCGCTGCTGTGGCTGCATCATCCGGTGATCGGGGTCGATCCGCTGGCGCTGTGAGCGCGGCCCGGGGTGCGCGGGGTGCTTTGGAGGGCGCGGGCGGCTCTGGCAGTATTGCTTCAGGCGCTTCGGAGTCGAAAAAATGTCTCCAGAAGCCTTCTGGGCCTATTGACAGGTTGACGCATCCTATTCACCCTGCCGAAATGCGGTCGGGAGATTCCGCCGGAGGCGGGCCCAGGCGACCGGCAGTCCGGGTCTGGGAGGGACAGGCCACAGGGGAGCACAGGGGCACATGCACGGGACCGGGCGCGGAACCAGAGCGGCGTCGTCCTTCGGGCCTGTCAGTATCCGGGTGCTGTCATTCGTCACCTGCCGGGCACGCAAATGGCCGCCCAGGGCTCCGGGCCGTGCGGCAAGGTCCGAAAGGGACAACCGAGAAGGACAACAAGGAGAGGAAAAGACATGAGATCAATTCTTTATTCGGGCGTGGCGCTGATCGCGCTTGCCGGGGGAGCCGTGGCCGGCTGTCCGGCAATCACGGTCGCCGACATGCAGGGCGTGGCGCCCGGCACCTATCCGCAGCAATACGAACTGAGCGAATTCGAGGCCGCGGCCGGCTGCACGATGGAGTTTTCCTCGCGCGCCGATGACGTGATCGCCAGGTACAATGCCATGATCCAGGGCAACCCGGAGCTGCCGCCGCTTTCGGAGCGCCTGCCCAAGGAGCCGCTGGTGGTGGTGCCCTATGAGTCCATCGGCAGCTATGGCGGTACGCTCGACATCATCTCCAATGCCACCGAGGCCGGTACTTCGGACATGATGTCGATCCGCCACGTCAATCTGGTGCGCTATTCGGACGACCTGGAGACCATCGTCCCCAATGTGGCCAAGGGCTGGAAGTGGAACGACGACTATACCGAGCTGACCTTCTACCTGCGCGAGGGTCACAAGTGGTCGGACGGCGAGCCCTTCACCTCGGCCGACGTGAAGTTCTGGCATGACAACCTGATGCTGGACGAAAACGTCATCGCCTCGACCAAGGATTACGTCCTGGTCGGCGGGGAGCGCATGACGGTGGAGACCCCGGACCCCTACACGGTGGTCTTCAAGCTCCCCGCGCCCAAGCCGGGCCTCCTGAGCCATTTCGCCAATCACTACGCGCAGGCCTTCCAGCCCAAGCATCTGCTGGGCAAGTACCATCCGGCGATCAACCCGGATGCGGATGCCGAGGCACAGAAGATCGGCTTCGAGACCGGCTATGACGTGATCAAGGCCTATTACGGCAATTCCGACTGGATGGATACGCCGACCCCGATGCTGGCCAACCCGGACAAGGTGGCGAACATGCCCTTTGCCGCCGCGCCGACGTTGGAGAGCCACATCGTGATCCGCGAGAGCACCGAGGGGCGCCACTTCGTGCCGAACCCCTATTACTTCAAGGTGGACACGGCCGGCAACCAGCTGCCCTATATCGACGAGCAGGACGAGACCTTCGTCACCGAGACCGAGGTGCGGGTGCTCAAGCTGATCAATGGCGAGGTCGATTACAAGACCCAGTCGCTGCAGCTCGACATGGCGCCGATCCTGCTGGAAAACCAGGAAAAGGGCGACTACACCATCTGGCTGAAGCCGAAGATCTCCTTCCCCACCTTCTCCTTCAACGTCACCGACGAGGATCTCGAGAAGCGTGAATTGTTCAACAATCTCGCCTTCCGCGAGGCCATGTCGACCGCCATCAACCGCGAGGAGATCAACGAGGTCGCCTATTTCGGCATGGGCCAGGTGCAGCAATATGTGGCCTTCTCGCCGACCCCGGGCTTCATCGGCGACGACCTGCTGCAATACAAGACCGAATACGACCCGGAAGGCGCGAAGGCGACTCTCGACGGGATCGGTTTCACCGACCGCGACGGCGACGGCTGGCGCGACCTGCCCTCGGGCAAGCCTCTGGTGTTGAACATCCAGTTCGCCACGCAGGGCATGTCGGCCAAGGTGGCCGAACTGGTCGCCCAGCACTGGTCCGATGTGGGGGTGAAGACGACGGTGAAGGAAATCACCGCCGACGAGTACCGCTCCGCCCAGTCGGCCAATTCGCTGAGCGTCGGCGCCTGGGAGAAGAGCCAGCCGCTGGCGGTGATCCTGGGCAATAACGAGCTCTTCGTGCCGCCGTTCGAGAACTATTTCGCCCACCGGACGGGCATGCTCTGGGCCGAATATGTGGAGAGCAACGGCGAGCGCGGCGTCGAGCCGCCGGCTTGGGTCAATGACTCGATCGCCGACATCGCCGCCTTCCAGTCGGCGACCCCCGGCTCCGAGGAGCAGGCCGAGATCGGCCGGCGCATGGTCGAGCGCATGACCCGGGAGCTGCTGTTCATCGGCACCGTGAAGGCCGTGTCGCCGGTCTTCCACCGCAATGCGCTGAAGAACGTGCCCGAGTTCAAGACCGCGTCCTACGATTACTACTGGGCCTACCCTTACCGGGGCGACCAGTGGTGGCTGGACGAATGAGCCGGAACGGCTGAACAGACATTGCCGCGGGCGGGGCGCCCTGCCCGCGGCTCCCGGAAAGCCGGTCCGATGACAGGCCGTCAGACCGGAGCGCCGGGAAACCGAACACAACGCCGGTCACGGGGCAAACCCGGACATCCCGGGGGGGGAGCATGCTTCAGTTCGCCAGATTCACCGCAACGCGCGCCGCCCTGGCGGTGCTGACGCTGCTGCTGGTTTCCTTTATCGTCTTTTCCCTGATGGAGCTGGTGCCCGGCGACTGCGCCGAGCGCTACATCGCCTTCAAGAATACCCAGGGTGCGGTCATCACCACCGCCGATATCGAGGCCGAGCGCGTCCGTCTGGGGCTGGACCGGCCCTATGTGGAGCGCTGGATGAAATGGGTCTGGAACGCCTTCCAGGGCGATTTCGGCGACAGTTGCATCCTGCGCCTCAACATCTCCCAGCTTCTGGGCGACAAGTTCAAGATCAGTCTCGGGCTCAGCCTCGCGGCGCTGGTATTCGCCTACATGATCGCCATTCCCGTGGGAATCTACGCGGCGGTGTCCAAGAACCGCGTGGTCAACAACCTGCTCAGGCTGGTCTCCTATCTGGGGCTGGCGCTGCCCAATTTCCTGCTGGCGCTGATCATCATGCTGTTTTCCACGGTCTATTTCGGCGAAAGCCTGACCGGGCTGTTCTCCAAGGAGTTTCGCGACGCCGCCTGGTCCTGGGCGAAATTCGTCGATTTTCTGAAGCACGCCTGGCTGCCAATCTTCATCCTCGGCTGGTCGGCCACCGCCTTCGCGATCCAGACCGTGCGCGCGCTGATGAGCGACGAGATCGGCAAGCTCTACGTCACCGCCGCCGAGGCGCGCGGGGTGTCGGGCCGCCGGCTCCTGATGCGCTACCCGGCCCGCCACGCCCTGGCGCCGATCATCAACAGCCTCGGCTTCGACCTCAACCGCATCTTCAACGAACTGCCGGTGGTCGCCCTGATCCTGACCCTGACCGAAGCGGGCTCGCTGCTGATCGACGCGCTGGCGAAATCCAACGACCAACAGCTTGCCGGCGCGATCATCTTCCTGCTCACGGGCTCGATCGTCACCCTGAACTTCGTCACCGATATCCTGCTGGCCATCATGGACCCGCGGGTTCGCAAGTCGATCCTGAGGTAAGGCCATGAGCAAACGCAAAGCCGCCCCGACCGCCGCCGAGCAGAAGGCCAGGGAAGCCTATTTCACCGCTTCCCAGCGCCAGCTGATCTGGCAGCGCTTCAAGAAGAACAAATCGGCGCTGATCGGCGCCTGGGTGCTGATCGTGCTGATCCTGTCGGGTATCTTCTCGCCCTTCCTCACCCCCTATGACCCGACCATCGCCGGGCGTGACAAGGAGTACATGAACGGCCCTCCCGAGATCCCGCGCTTCTGCGATGAAAACGGATGCTCACTCAGGCCCTTCATCTATACCACCGTGCGCGAGCGTTCGATCCAGACCAATTTCCGCTGGGTGACCGAGGTCAAGACCGGGCTTGAAGACCGCCGCTACCTGCAATTCTTCGTCGAGGGCTCCGAATACAAACTCTTCGGCATGACCTTCAACACCCACCTGTTCGGGGTGGACAAGGGGCAGATCCATCTCTTCGGTACCGACTCCACCGGCAAGGATATCTTCTCGCGCACCTTTGCCGCCATCAATACCTCCATGGCCGTGGGCACGATCGGCGTCTTCATCGCCTTCATCCTGGCGCTGATCATCGGCGGGGTGTCGGGCTATTACGGCGGCTGGATCGACAGCGTGCTGCAAATGCTCACCGACACGATCCGAACCGTGCCGGCGATCCCGCTCTTCATGGCGCTGGCCGCCTTCATCCCCGATACATGGTCGGCGGAGATGCGCTTCTTCTTCATCTCCATCATCCTCGGCTTCATCGGCTGGCCGACGCTGGCGCGCCGGGTACGCACCCACCTTCTGACCGAGCGCAACCAGGAATACGTGCTCGCCGCCCAGCTCTGCGGCGCTTCCTCCAGCCATATCATCCGCCGCCACCTGCTGCCGAGCTTCACTTCCTATATCATCGTCGATCTGGTGATCTCCTTTCCCTACATGGTGCTCTCCGAGACCGCGCTGAGCTTCATCGGGCTGGGGCTCAAGGATCCGGTAAACAGCCTCGGGGTGATGCTGCAGAACGTGACCAGCGCCGACGTGCTCTTGAACTACCAGTGGTATTTCATCCCGGTGATCTTCTTCATCGTGCTGGTGCTCGCCTTCGTCTTCGTCGGCGACGGGCTGCGCGATGCCGCCGACCCCTATTCGGATAGCAGGAAATGACGCGACTTCTGGACGTAGAAAACCTCACCCTCCAGTTCGATACCGACGAGGGACGGATCATCGCGGTGGACGACGTGTCCTTCACGCTCGAGCAGGGCGAGGTGATGGGGCTGGTGGGCGAATCGGGCTCGGGCAAGTCGGTCACCGCCAAATCGCTGATGCGGCTCAATGCGTCGAACGCCCATTATGCGGACGAAACCCGCATCACCCTGCATCTCGACAGCGGGCCGGTGGACGTGATGGCGCTCAAGGGCGCGCGCGAGCTTCAGGTGGTGCGTGGCGGCGCGATCTCGATGATCTTTCAGGAGCCCATGGCAAGCTTCGCCCCGGCGATCACCATCGGCGACCAGATGGTGGAGCAGCTCCTGATCCATACCGACATGAGCAAGGCGCGGGCGCGCGAAGTCTCCATCGAGATGCTCGAGCGCGTGGGCATCGCCGATGCGCCGCAGCGCTTCGGCCAGTATGCCTTCGAGCTTTCCGGGGGCATGCGCCAGAGGGCGATGATCGCCATGGCGCTCTCGACCCGGCCCAGGCTGCTGATCGCCGACGAGCCCACCACCGCGCTCGATGTCACCATCCAGGCCCAGGTGATCGACCTGATGAAGGACCTCGTGAAGGAATTCCACATGGGGATCATCTTCATCACCCACGATCTCGGCGTCATCGCCCAGACCGCCGACAAGGTGGCGGTGATGTATCTCGGCCGGCTGATCGAACAGGGGCCGGTGCGCGAGGTGATCCGCAATCCCGGCCACCCCTATACGCGCGGGCTGATCGCGGCACTCCCGGACCTCGAAGACCTCGACCGCCCGCTGACGCCCGTGCCCGGCGACATCCCCTCGCCGCTGGAGCGGCCCTCGGGCTGTGTCTTTCACACCCGCTGCACGGAAAAGGTCGGCGATATCTGCGCGCGCGAAGTGCCGCAATTCACCGATGTGAGCCCGGACCACCGCGCCGCCTGCCATATCTACGGCCATGATGGAGGGGGCAGATGAGCGACGATATCCTGATCCGGGCCCGCGACCTCTCGGTGCATTTTCCGCTCGCGCGCACCAGCCTGTTCGGCCCGCGCCCGGTAGTGAAGGCGGTGGAGGGGGTCAATCTCGACATCGCGCGCGGCAGCTTCTTCGGCCTTGTGGGCGAATCGGGTTCGGGCAAGACCACGCTCGGGCGCGCCTGCCTCAAGGCGGTGCCGATCAGCCGCGGCACAGTGCGTTACGAGGATGGCGAAGTCGCCTGGGAGCTGACCGAGATCGGCAAGGAGGAACTACGCGAATACCGCAAGCGCTCGCAACTGATCTTTCAGGACCCCTACGCGGCGCTCAGCCCGCGCATGACCGTGCGCGACATCATCGCCGAGCCGCTCGAGGTGATGGGGCTGACGAAAAGCCGCGAAGAGACCGACGAGCGCGTGCGCGAAATCGCCGCCAAGTGCCGGCTCAATCTGGAGCACCTGCGCCGCTTCCCGCACGCCTTTTCCGGCGGCCAGCGCCAGCGCATCTCCATCGCCCGCGCGCTGGTCTCGCGCCCCCGTTTCGTGGTCGCCGACGAGAGCGTGGCGGCGCTTGACGTGTCGATCCAGGCCGATGTGCTGAATCTCCTGAAAGACATCCAGAAGGAGATGGGCCTCACCTTCCTGTTCATCAGCCACGACCTTTCGGTGGTGGCCCATGTCTGCGACCATGTGGCGGTGATGTATCTGGGCCGGCTGGTGGAAAGCGCGCCGACGCGTGAATTGTTCAAGGCTCCGCGCCACCCCTATACCAAGGCGCTCTTGTCGGCGATCCCGTCGCTGGACCCGGATGACGACAAGGTGGCGCAGAAGCTTGAAGGCGAGATCCCCTCGCCCACCAACCCGCCGCCCGGCTGCAAGTTCCAGACCCGCTGCCCCTTTGCCACCGATATCTGCCGCCGCGAGGAGCCGAAGCTCGTGCATTCCAGCTCCGAACACGAAGTGGCCTGCCACCACTGGCAGGATCTGATGGAACAGGCCGGCTAGGCTCAGGATCCATTAATCCCACATTCACAGTCCAGCGGATTTGTTTCCTGAACAGGGAGCAATGCCCGAAAGTTGGTGATGGGGTGATTGGGTGGCATATCATGGCGGTGTTGACGCGCCGCGATTCTCAGAGAGAAAAGGATATGTCACATGAAAAACGATACGATTTTGGAGTTCAC
>JALTZY010000284.1 GCA_027045905.1 Paracoccaceae bacterium | reverse complement strand
CAGCAGGAATACGGTGCGCGCGTGGCGCCTTTGCGCGAACAGGCCCTGACCAAACAGGAGGGCCTCAGGATGTTCTGTGAGGCCAACCGCGCCCGCCTGACAAATGGCGGCAAGGTCAAATACCACCGCTTTGCCACCGGCGAAATCTCCTGGCGGCTCAGGCCGGCCAGGGTGACGATCCGGGGCAAGGAGGCGGTGATCACCGCGATCAAGGCCGCGCGCCTGGGCAAGAAATTCCTGCGCGTGCGCGAGGATATCAACAAGGAAGCCATGCTCGAAGACCGCGTCACGGCAGCGGCGATCAAGGGCGTGACCATCGGCTCGGACGGGGAGGATTTCATCGTGGACCCCTTTGAAACCGAGCTCAAGGAGGCCTCCTGAGGCCAACCACCAGGCCCTGAACGGGCCTTTCAAAGAGGAAGAAACCATGACCAAAGCAGAGTTCATCCGGGCCATTGTCGCCGATAGCCGCATGCTGCCCACCCATGTGGAGCAGATGCTCGACGCCCAGGCGCGGGCCGTATCCAAGGCGCTCGGCGAGGGCGATGAGGTGACCATCCCCGGCATCGCCAAGCTGACCACCAGGGAGCGCGCCGCCCGCAAGGGGCGCCATCCGGGCACCGGCGAAGTCATCGACATCCCGGTCAAGATGGTGGTGCAGGTGAAGGTGGCCAGGGCTCTGGCCGATCATGTCGCCGGATAACGCGGCCTGAACAAGACGTGGCGGGGCAGGCAGCGCCCCGCCGCCAGCCACCGCGCCATGCCCCTCCCCCAGGTGGTGCGGTGGCGCCAATCACAAGGAAAGAGAACATGACCCCCACCTTTGTCACGCTCCCCCGATCATATCCGCGAGGCTTTGCTGATGCGTGAACAGGAAGAGCTCCCGCTACCCCCCGTGAGCATTTTATTCCTGAATGAGCCATGCCCCCCGAACGTGCCCCCGATTTTGCCCTGAACCCGAGGTCGAAAATGCCCGAATCCAAGACATCTCCCAAGCGCCGCAACAACGATCTGGCCATGATCCACATCGCCGCCAGGCGGCTTTTTGGCGATGTCTCCAAGGGGGGCGATGGCCGCGATGAATACGAGGCCTGGCTCAGGCGCCATACCGGCAAGAGCTCGGCGGGCAAACTCACCACGTCCGAGCGGATCGACCTGATCAAGAGGCTGCGCCGCGAGGGGCTGGCGGCGCGCCTGGCCGACGAATTCGCCTCGCTCACCGGGCGCTCGGAAGTCTATTGGGAGATGGTCGCCGACCACATGGCCACTAGGGCGTAGACCCGCAAGATCGGCCGCATCACCGGCTATGAGCGCGCGGGGATCGCCCATGTGCAGGTGCGCGCGCATCTGGATGAGCGCACCACCAGGATTTGCCGCGCCATGCATGGGCGGATCATTTCGGTCAGCAAGATGCGCGCCCAGGCCAAGGCCTATATCAAGGCGGCGAACCGGGGCGACAAACCGGCCATGGAAGCCGCCTGGACCATGCACGGCGCCAAGGCAGACCTGTCGGCCACCCCGACCCATGCGCTCAGGGGCACTGCCAGCCCGCCCTATCATTACCGCTGCCGCACCACCACCGTGGCCTGGTTTGGCGAGGGCGAGAGTGATCTTGACCGCTGGCGCCGGGCAGCCTATGACCGTGAGCCCCTGAGCCGCAAGGATGTGGGGGCGCTGATCGAGCAGGCCAGGAGCGCCAGCTGGCCCCATGCCAAGGTGGTGCGCGGCCATTTCCGCAAGCACCAGGCCCGGCTTGGGATCGAAACCCAGGAGGCGTTCAGCGCCTCGGCCATCGACCTGATCCGGCGCGGCGATCGGGACGTGTATATCTCGACCCGCAAGGGCGTGCTGAATGCCACTTTCGTGCGGGCGTTTACCGAGCGCCGCAAAGGGCGTCCCGGTTTTATCGTTACGGCGGTGGACCTCGAGGCCAACAAGATCACCAGCCACCATTGGCGCGAGAACCTTGAAACCACGGGCGATGAAGTGCCCGCCCAGAGACAACCCGGACGGGGGATCATGAAATGGCTTATCGGATGAACGCAACGAAACCACCCAGAGAATGGGGCTCCCTGCTCACCGGCATGTTCGGCTGTTACGACACAATCGGCGATCCAGCCTTTGACATGGACCGCGACGAGCATCTGCATGAACGCTCTATGCTGGAATTCCTGCGCGACCAGCTCACCCCCGAGCAACAGGCCGAGCTCGACCAGGTGGACGCCTATTGGCGCGCCCATCCGAAGGAGTTCAACGAGGCCTTCGCCATCTGGCACCACCAGGCCGACAAGAAAACCGAGCTTGCGGGCTTCATCGAAGACGAGAACGGCGAGACCCCGGCCATTCCCCGTTCGCATTGGTGGTGGTGGCCCATCGAGGAGGACGCGCCATGAAGGTCTTTCGCATCACGCTGACCGATCTTAACCGCGCAGGCCAGCGCATGTGGGTGAATTTCGAGTGCTCGGCCCGGAGCGTGGCCGAGCTGATGCAGCGCTTGGAGGAGGACAAGGTGCTCTATGGCTGGCAGCTGTTCACCCGCTTTGAGGCGGACACACCACGCAGGCTTGAGGTGACCGAGGCGCGCGAGATCATCCTCGGCCAGGCGGCGATCTACAAGATCGAAGAGGCGAAGGGCTGGCACTTTGTCCGCCATGAGGAAGCCTGACATGCGCGCCCACCTCATGAGCTTCCTTGCCACCTGGGGCGCGCCGGACGCGGCCGAGCTCGACCTGTGGGAGGCCGCGCTGGTGCCCGCGCCGGGCAATCTGACCGGTGATCTGCTGGGGGCGCTCGCCACCTGGCTGCGCCTCTCCCCCCACAAGCCCAAGCCGGTGGAAATCTGCCGCATCATGCAGGCCCATACCCGCCCGCTCAGCCTGGAGCGCATCGCGCTCGATGTGGCGCTGGAACACGGCATAACGCTGGCCGAGCTCACCGGCCCCGCCCGCCACCGCCGCCAGGTCTGGCCCCGCCAGGAGGCAATGGCCCGCATGCACGAGGCAGGCTATTCGCTCTCCCGGATCGCCCGCTTCCTCGACCGCGACCACACCACCATCCTGCACGGCATCCGCGCCCATAAGGCGCGGGTGGGAGGGGTGCAGACTGATGTGTGAGGCCTCACCGGGGCGGCGGATCACCGTCTTTCTGAATGGGTTTGGGCTCTTTTGCCATCGTCATTTCTTCGGTGGTTTCGGCGACGGAGGTTTGGGGCGCGGTGTTGGTGCGGGTTTCGGGCGCGGCTTGTTGGTCTCTATGCCACGCTCGATGGGTTCTGGTTCTTTGGCCAATTCGGCCTCACAATACGCGAAGTTACAGGAGCGATTCGATGTCAGATGGTAGCGTGATTATCAAAGAAGCCTACAGGTTGAGCGAGCGGCGGCTGGAGATGCTGCTCACCTCGGCCATTGCAGCGGATCAGCGCGCGGTCAGCATTGCGGGCCTGACGGCAACGGCGGCGGCGGTGCTGGGCGGCCTTGCTTCGGCGGCGGCGGTTCCTTGGGCCATGCTGCTGGGCGCGTTCTGCCTGGTTATCGCGGCTTTGTTCGCCTGGTATTCGGCCCGGCCGCAACAGTTCTACGCTCCCGGTGCGGAATTTGCCGATCTGGCCGAAGATATCGAGGAAGGCCGCCCGCTGGAGGACGTGCTGACACAGCTTGGCGGCTTCAATGACAAGCATAGCCGGAACAACCTGCGGGAAATGAAGCGTGCTTCACGCCTCATGCACTTTGCCTTTCGCCTGGCGATCTTCGGCCTCGCGGTGGCGCTCCTGCCTCAACTCCTGGCGCTTGCCGGAACAAAATAAATTGGAATGACTTGACCTGAAAAGCCTTCTGGCGCCTCTATGGGGCGTCGAAAGCGGGCGTAGCAACTCGCCGAGACCACTGATCTCAAGGCGGATGCGCCCCGTGAAGGCGGCTTTTCAACTTCATGGTTGCGTCTTCCGGGAGCCATGTGCGTATGTCCAGGGCAAAAGCCTAAAGGCGCGCGGGCATCGTCCTACAGCGGTGTTTCTAACCCCCGGGGGCTATGCTCACCGGCACCTGTAGGAGAGAGCCATGAATGCCCTGACTTTTCACGACACAAAGATCATCATCATTGAGCGGGGCGGCACGCCTTGGATGCCCGGCCCGGAGATCGGCCGAGCTTTGGGTTTTTCCAACCCCAGATCAGCAATTTCTGGCGCGTATCAGCGTCATATCACTGAATTCACCCCTGATATGACCTGCGTCCTTAAAATGACGACGCAGGGTCAGAGGCGTGAGGTGCGCGTTTTCTCCCCGCGCGGTGCGCTACTGCTGGCGATGCATGCCAATACCGGGCGGGCGGTGGCGTTTCGCGCCTGGGTGCTGGACATTCTCGAGGGCAAGGTGGCGCTGCCGGGTCATGGCGACCGGATCACCCGGCTGACCGAGGCGCTGCTGGTGGCGCGGCCCCGCTGGGAACGGCACCTGTTTTATGCCAGCAAGGAGCTGACGCATGCCGAGATCGCGCGGATCGAGGGCATCTCGCCTTCGGCCGTCACGCTCGACGCGCGCGAGCTGCGCCGCCTTGGCCTGCTCCACCGGGTGGCCAAAGGCCCGCGCGCACCGGGCCGGATCGCCCAGGAGCGCCGGGCGCAGCTTCTGGGCGATGGAGGTGCGACATGAGCGCGCTTGAGCGCCAGGACGCGCTGGAGGAAGCGGTGGCGGTGCTGGTCGGGCTGCAATGCCTGCTGGCCGAGGCGCGCGATCAGGCCGAAGTGCCGGCGGATGCGCTCTATGCGCTGCTCGATTGCGTGCTGGGCAAGCTCAGGCGGGCGTCTGAATGGCGGCGTGAATAATTCGCGGCAGAAATCGGAAAAGGCCCCTTGCGCAGGGGCCTTTTCACTTGTCAGCCTTTCGGTCGAGCTTGGCTTCGATGTTTTCGAGCCGATGATCGATGCGGTCCATGACCTGCTTGATATCGGTGCGCAGGTCGTTCTGGCGGGCTTCGAGGATGGCGATGCGCCCGCGCAGGTGGAAGAGCTGCGCCACCACGGTAACCAGCAGCCCGGCCCAGGCGATCAGGTCTTCAATCTTGAGCAGCATGGAACCATCCTTTCAGCCGGTCGCGCCAGCGTTTCAGCCCGCCGATGCGCACGCCCAGATACATGGCGAGGTGCCAGAAGAGCGGCATGCCGAGGACGCCGAGGGCCTCAAAGAAGATGCGGTCGCAGGCGCGGCGGTTGTGTTTCCCTTCCCAGAGCAGGAAGTCGTGCAAGGCGGCGGCCTGGATGTAATCCGGGTGCGCCATCGGCACGAAGAAGCGCAGCGGCAGCGGCACGCTGGCGCCGTCAAAGCGGAAGTATTTGGGCACCGAGATCACCTCGGCCGGGGTTTCCAGGCTGCCCACGGCGTAGCGAAAGCCGTCCCACAGCTCCCATTCGGGCCGCTGCCAGCCGGGGGGCAGCAGGCGGGCAAGGCCTCTGCGCGCGCCGGGCACGGCCATGATGACGATGTTATCGGTAAAGCTCGACATGGGGTCTCACAGGATGCCAAGCGCGCAGGAAGGCAGCGAAGAGGGAAAAGCCGATGCCGGCGCCGATGCCGGTGCCAACGCCGAATGCCACGGTCTCGATCAGGAATTTCATCGGTTGCGTCATGGTGTTACCTCACGGAATCAGATCTGTATGGGCCGGGCAGGCAGCGGCGAAATCGGCAATTGCCGCGCCGATTTCGGCAATGGTTTCGGGGGTGTCGGCATGCGAGCGCGTGGGCAGGCTTTCGCCCCAGGCGCGGCACAGCGCGTCTTCAGTCGCGCCACCCGGCGCCTTCATAGGGGCGCAGGCGGTCAGGATCAGCGCGGCTGTCACTGACACGATCGGTGATTTCATCGGCATGTTTGCAATCCTCCAGTTCGGTTTCTCGGCGCGCGTCCTTGCGCCCGGCGCGCCGGGTCCAGGCAAACAGCCCGGCGAGAATGGCCGCGAGCGCGCCCAGAATGGCGGCGCGCGACGGGATCAGGCGCATGAGCCGGCTCATTGCAGCGCCCCCCTGAGCCCGATCCCTGCAAGGCCAGCATTGATCAGCAGGCTTGGCGGCACGTCGCCGGTGAAGTTGCGCAGGGTCTGAGAGAGGCCGATCCAGCCATGCAAAGGCTCGGTGGCCAGGATCACGCCCGCCAGCAGCGGCGCCACGCTGGCCCACCAGGTGAGCGAGCGCGGCTTGATGTATTTGGCCCCCATCACGCGGCCTCGAATTCGGTGAGCAGGAAGGCGTGCAGGTAGAGCACCCGGTTGGCCCAGCCACGCATGAAGGTCGCCGCCTGCCCGGTGAAGGCGTAGCGGCGCAGGCGCCAGCCCAGGTATTGCACCAGCAGATCGCCCGGCTCGGCGGCTTTGATCGCGGCCAGGGTCTTCGGGCCGATCACCCCGTCCGCCGCCACGCCCGCCGCCTTTTGCAGCAGGCGAATGGCCACGCCCACGCCCTGGTTGACGGCGCTGTCAAACACCGCCACGGCGATGGCACCGGGCAGGTCGTCGCAATGGGCTGCATCCCAGTATTCGGCCTTGTAGATGGCAATCGCATCTTCGCGGGTCAGGGCGCGGATATTGACGCCGGGATGGCTGCGCCTGGCGATGCCGAACTTGGTCTCGCCGCCCGGATCGCGGGGATCGTTGGAATAGCCGCCCTCGATGCGCTCGCCCAGGACGAAGGCCACAGCCTGGTCAAAGACAGGGTTCGCGGCTGCCTCGGGCGCGGGCGCAGGCTCTTGCGGCGCGGGCACTTCCCGAACATCCGGCCTGGTGTTTTCCGGCGCGGCTGCCTTGGTGCTTTTCGGGGTCTTTTTCTGTGCCATATGCGGCTCCTTTCAGGGTTACGCGCCTAGGATCGGCGCACTTTCAATCCACGGGCGCGCAGGGCGCGCGCCAGTTCATCGGCTGCTTCCTGGCCGATTTCGGGGGCGAGAAAGTCCAGCCCCTCGCGCTCCAGATCCTCCACGGCGCGCGCAAGCCACGGATTGCCCTTGCGCGCGGGCTGATGCACTTCGCGCATCGGATGGGGCGCACCCTTCCAGTAGAGGCCGCCCTTGCGCCTGGGCTTGATCGTGATCGCGGGCCGCCCGTCATGAACGGCGCGCGCATAGGGCGTGTTGGCGGAGAGGATCGCGTCATGCTCGCCATAGGGCTGAGAGACATGAGATTTGCGCAAATCGCCCGTTTCATAGGGCACATTGCCTTGCCGGATGGCGATTTCGCGCAGTTTCTCAGCGACTTGCAGGGTGATGCGTTGCCAGTTCATCGCAGCACCTCCACCTCAAGGCCACTGGCGCCGCCCGATTTGGCGCGGCCATCGACGGCAAGCGCCACGGCCCAGAACAGGTCGCCATGCCCATCGTCGCTGCGCTCGGCGTCATATTTGATCGAGTTGCCGCTGGTGAGCTTCTGGATCGAGTGAAGCTGGGCCAGCACATCGGGATCATTGGGCAAAAGCAGGCGGCGATCCTCGGCCAGTTTCAGCATGTCGAGCGCGAGGCGCGCCTTGCGCTGCGCGGAAAACCACACGCCCTCGAAACGCTCGGGGCTGGCCTGCTGGAGCTCTTCGGCGAGCTGCATGCCAAGCCCGGTCTTGTCCACCTTCCAGCTTTCGACTTCAAAGCGGCCATCGACCTCGTGGATGCGCGCTTTCTGGGCATCAAAGGGCAGGCCCTTGTGCATCTCATGGTGGATCAGCGCATAGCGATCCTTCCACCTGGCGCGCTCATGCTCCTGACCGACCAGGGCAATGGCGGTGCGGTCATTGATCCGGCCCACATCCACGCCGCCGCGCAGGCGGCCGAAATTGGCGCGGATGATAGCTTCGGTGGTGAGCGAATGCAGCAGTTCCCAGGACAAGAGCGCCGAGCCGTTTTCGGCCCATTGGCATTCGTAAAACATCGCCCAGCTTTCGCTGTCGAAAAGCAGGCGCAGTTCATCAAGGCCGCCGGGCAGCGGCATGCCCTGGGCAATGGCGTCTTCGATGGTAATGGTCTTGCGCCACCAGTGATCGTGCTTGTTCTTGTGGTTGGTGGCGATCTCCCAGAACAGCGAGCCGGGCAGGAACGGCGTGGAAAACACCGTGACGCGCCCGCCGATGGCGGGGATCGAGGGGGTCACCGCCGCCCAGAGCATGCGCTGGTTGCGCACCCAGGCGAATTCATCGAGCCAGACATCTCCGGGCCAACCCTGAGCGGTGCGGAAATTGGTGGAGACCGCGACGATATCGGCCCCCATCACGGTGATCTTGTTGGCCTTGTCTTCCTCCGGCAACACATCAAGGCGCGCCGCGTGGTGGCGCACATAGCCGAGGATGATCTGGGCCTGACGCTCGGAAGCCGATACCACGATTTGCGGGCGTCCCGCCATCGCACCAAGCAAGACCGCAAGCCCGACCACATAGGAAAACCCGATCTGGCGGGCCTTGAGGATGATGCGAAAACGCTCTTCGCTTTTCAGGAATTCGGCCTGGTAGCCATAGAGCCCGTATTCGGGATCAAGCACACGCGCCAGCGCCTCGCTGGACACGGCATTTGCCACGATGGGGCGTGGCCTGGGCTTGGGCGCGGCTTTCTTGAGCCGTTCCAAGGCCTTGGTCAGCATGGCCAGGCGCAGCACCTGGGCATTGCTGGGGTTCTTGACGCGGCTCAGGCGAAAGATCTGCTCTTCCAGGCCGGTTGCGGTTTCGCGCCGCTTGCGCAGCTCGCTCATCCAGCCGCCGCGTTCGATCCAGTGGCGCATCGTGCGCGGGCTGCATCCGATCCGAGCGGCGATTTCGGTGGAGCTGTCGCCTGCCAGAAACTCCAGATAGGCCTGCTCGCGCTGCGCTTCGGTGTATTTGGGCGGCCGGCCCCTGCCTCGAGATGGCCCGGAGCGACTCTGTGCTGGGCGCTCATGCGCCTCTTTGCCTTTCCGGGTGTGAGGGGTGCCGCGAGCGCCTTTCAGTTCCCCACGGGCCGCTCCTGCGCCTTGTTGATCCCTGGGCTTCCTTGCCATTGCCGCCCCGCCCCTCAGAAACGCGCCAGCAGCGCCGCAAGCGCCTGAACCTGGGTGGCGGGTGCCGAGCGGGCAATCGGCGCTCCTGCGCCGTCTGAGGCCTCCCCGGCCATGTTCGCCAAAGCGGGCAGAAGCGCGCGGGCCTCTTCCTGGGTGACGATGCCCGCCTGCACCAGTTCGGGAAGGTTCTCGGCATCGTCCTTGGGCGGGGTGAGGTCCAGCGGGCGGAACGCAACCTGCCCCTCGGCAAGCCCCGTGTCGGGATCGCCCGGCGCAAGGCCCAGCTCCCTGAGGAGCGGGCGCAACTGGTCGAGCATGCGGCGACGCCGGGGTTTCAAGGTCAGGTGCTCGAAGATGAACAGCTGCCCGGATACTTCGCCCCCGCCGCCGAGTTGACCGGCGGTAATGATGCCGAGGATACGCGGCGGGGTGCCGTGGGCCACCGGGATGCGGTCGCGCGCGGCGTCGATCAGCTTGAGGAAGTCGCCATCTTTCACATCCGCCGTGAGCCGGTCGATCGACACCTCTCCTTCTTCGCCGGAGGTCAGGATCAGGGTGCGGTGCGCATTGTCCATGCCTCGGAAATCATTGCGGAAAAAGTCACGGATCGCTTCCTTTTGGGCGGCGCTTGGCGTCACCCCCCTGAAGGTGATGGCGTATTCCGGTATCGCGTTGTTCCTGAAGAACGCGGCGTTGTAGCGGGTGGCGGCGTGCGCCAGTTCCAGCATCCCCTCGGCGCCGATCCAGGTAGGATAGGCGTAGTGGCGCCCCATCGGGCAGGGCTCGCGCAGGTGGATGATCTCCCGCGCGGTGAAGGTGATCTTGCGCGTGCCACCGGTCGGATTTGTCACCCGCTGGAGGAAGCCTGCGCGAAACCGGCTCATGGTGATCGCAGGCAGGCGGCGCAGCCCGAGGATGCGCGCCCCGTCCCGCGAGCGGATCACCTGCAAGAAGGCATTGCCGTAGGTTTCCAGGTCGAGCCCAAGGGTGATGAACAGCTCGGTCGCCCCGGTGTCGCACAGGGCCTCGATCCGGCCTGCTTCCCCGATCAGCCCGCCACCAAAGGCGCTCTCGGCCTTCACATGGATGGCGCGGGAATGTTCGGCACTGGCGCGATACAGGGTTGCCAGGGCGCGCGGCTCGACAGGCCAGAGGAATTCACCATCCAGCCCGACCTCGGCGCGCATATTCAGCAGGCCCTCAAGGCCTGATTTCACGACTTCGATGGTCGGCGCGTCCGAGGCTGTAAGGTGACATGAGGTTTGTCAGAAATGAGCACACCTGAGCAGAGGCGAGCAGTTCTGAGCTGAGGGCCAATGAAACAAGGGGTTTGAGGGGTGTTTGTGGGGGGATGTGCCGGGGAATTGG
>JALTZY010000283.1 GCA_027045905.1 Paracoccaceae bacterium | reverse complement strand
TCCCGAGGGCGCCGAGGTGCTGGCAGGCAACGATTTCTGCCAATATGCCTCGCTGGCGATCGGCGATCGGATCCTGACCATCCAGCCGCATCCGGAATTCACCCCCTGGCTGGTGGAAAAGCTGATCGAGACCCGCGGGCGCGGCACCGTGCCTGACGCCCTTCTGGACGCAGCGCTTGAGCGCCTGCCCGAGGATAACGACAGCGCCGCCTATGCCCAGCGCATGGCGGCATTCTTCAAGGAGGCCCGCGATGGCTGACTGGACCGACAAGCTCCCCGAGGCCGCCCGCGCCTATATCGCCGGCCACCGGCTCGACGAGGTGGAGTGCATCATCAGCGATCTGCCCGGCATCGCCCGGGGCAAGGCGGTACCGGCGCGCAAATTCGCCCGCCAGAGCGCCTTTCACCTGCCCGACAGCATCTTCTTTCAGACCATCACCGGCGACTGGTCCGAGGCGGCGGCCAGCGAAGAAGGCTTCATCGAGCGCGACATGATCCTGATCCCGGACATGAGCACCGCCACCGCCGCGCCGTGGACCGGCGACTGGACCCTGCAGGTGATCCACGACGCCCATGACCGCGACATGAAGCCGATCCCCTACAGCCCGCGCAACGTGCTGAAAAGGGTGGTGGAAATGTACCGCAAGAAGGGCTGGGAGCCGGTAGTGGCGCCGGAGATGGAATTCTACCTGGTGGCGCGCAATCTCGACCCGGCGGAGCGGATCAAGCCGATGATGGGCCGCTCCGGGCGCCCGGCGGCGGCGCGCCAGGCCTATTCGCTGACCGCGGTGGATGAATTCGGCCCGGTGATCGACGACATCTATGACTTTGCCGAGGCGCAGGGCTTCGAGATCGACGGCATCACCCAGGAGGGCGGTGCCGGGCAGCTGGAGATCAACCTGCGCCACGGCGACCCGGTGCTGCTGGCCGACGAGGTGTTCTATTTCAAGCGCCTGATCCGCGAGGCGGCCCTGCGCCACGACTGCTTCGCCACCTTCATGGCCAAGCCGATCGCCGAGGAGCCCGGCAGCGCCATGCACATCCACCACTCGATCGTCGATGCCGAGACCGGGCAGAATATCTTTGCCGGCCCGCAGGGCGGCGACACCGATGCCTTTTTCCACTTCATCGCCGGGATGCAGAATCACCTGCCCTCGGTGATCGCGGTGCTGGCGCCCTATGTGAATTCCTACCGCCGCTATGTGCGCGACAATGCCGCGCCGATCAATCTCGAATGGGCCCGCGACAACCGCACCACCGGCATCCGCGTGCCGATCTCGCGCCCCGAGGCGCGGCGGGTGGAAAACCGCCTCGCCGGCATGGATTGCAACCCGTATCTGGGCATCGCCGCGAGCCTTGCCGCCGGCTATCTCGGCCTGACCGAGGAGCAGCGCCCCAAGCCCCAGTATCGCGGCGACGCCTATGACGGCGACGAGGCGATTCCGCGCGACCTGGGCGCGGCGCTGGACCTGTTTGACGCCGCCGAAGAGATGCGCGCGCTGCTGGGCGAGGAATTCGCCCGGGTCTATTCCATCGTCAAGCGCACCGAATACGAGGAATTCCTGCAGGTGATCAGCCCCTGGGAGCGTGAGCATTTGCTGCTGAATGTCTGAGCCCCGCGTGCGGCTGAAAAATAACTCGCCCTGTGGCTGATTAGCCGTTACACTATTTGCGAAAAGATATTTCGGAAAATCCGAAAGCGCAGGGACAGTGCAGGGAGAGTGCCGATGACCACAGCGCCCGACGTCTATTCCGCCGAGCCGATCCCCGAGGAGGCCCGCGCCGAGGTGGAGCGCCTGCTCGCGACGGGCGACCTGTTTCGCTACACCGCGCCCGAGGATGCGCCGGTGGCGCTGCTTGAGCGCGAATTCGCCGCCGCCCTCGGGGCGAAATACGCGCTTGCGGTCTCCTCCTGCTCGGCGGCGCTGTTTCTCTCGCTCAAGGCGCTGGACCTGCCCCGCGATGCGCGGGTGCTGATCCCCGCCTTTACCTTCGCCGCGGTGCCCTCCTCGGTAGTCCATGCCGATTGCGTGCCGGTGCTGGTGGAGGTGGGCGAGAATTACCGCATCGACATGGGCGATTTCGCCGCCAAGCTCGACGACAGCATCAGCGCCATCATCATCAGCCACATGCGCGGCCATACGTCTGACATGGACCAGATCATGGCCCTTGCCGATACTGCCGGGGTGCCGGTGATCGAGGATGCGGCCCATTCGCTGGGCACGCTCTGGCATGGGCAGAATATCGGCACGATCGGTCGGATCGGCTGCTTTTCCTTCCAGTCCTACAAGATGCTCAATGCCGGCGAGGGCGGGATCCTGATCACCGATGACGCCGAGATCATGGCCCGCGCGGTGATCATGTCGGGTGCCTACGAGCACAACTGGAAGAAGCACCCGGTGCTGGCCGAGCCCTTCGCCCGCTGGCAGAACAGGCTGCCGCTCTACAATACCCGCCTGTCGAATCTCTCGGCGGCGGTGATCCGCCCGCAGATCCCGCTTCTGCGCGAGCGGGTGCGCCGGGGGCTGGCCAATCACGACTACGTGGCCGAGCGCCTCGCCGCCTCGCCCTGGATCGAGGTGCCCGCGCCGCTGCCGCCCGAGACCCGGGCGCCGGATTCGCTGCAGTTCAACCTTGTCGGGATGGACGATTCCGAGGTGCGCGCCTTCATGGATGCGGCGGCGGCGCGCGGGGTGGGGGTGCAGGTCTTCGGCCTGCACGAGGACAATGCCCGGGCCTTCTGGAACTGGCAGTTCCTCCCCGATCCCGGTCCTCTGCCCAAGACCCGCGCCATGCTGATGCGCGCCTGCGACACGCGGCTTCCGGTGCGCCTGACGCGCCCCGAGCTCGACTTCATCGCCGATGCGCTGATCGCAGCCGCCGAAGAGGTCAAGGCCCCGGCACCGGCCTACGGCACCTGATCACAGCAGCCGCAGCTTCCCCTCGAGCCAGGGAAATTGCTCGATGCAGGGCGTGACAATCTCCCGTAGCAACAAGGACCGCAGCCGCGCGGCCATGTCGGCGGGCATCTCTCCCAGCACCCCGCGGCGCGCGCTCAGCGAGATCCGGCGCGACAGGGGCTTGAAGGGCAGCGCGACCATTTCGGCCTGCTCGCGGAAGCGGTGCGCGCGCAGGAAGCCGAGAGGCGTCAGGATGGTCCAGCCGCCATCTGCCGCCACCATCGCCATGATCGCGTGGTAGGAGTCCAGCTCGAAGCGGTGATCAAGACGCAGATTCTGGCGCGCAAGATGCGCCGCAATCTGCCGGCCCATGTGGTGACGCGCCGTGTACTGGATCAGTGGCAGGGCCGAGAGCTGAGCCAGCACGTCCTTCCCGGCTACCAGCGCCCCCTTTGGCACGGCGGCGACGAAGGGCTCCTCCAGCAGCGGGTGCAC
This sequence comes from Paracoccaceae bacterium, assembly GCA_027045905.1. Classification (GTDB taxonomy): domain Bacteria; phylum Pseudomonadota; class Alphaproteobacteria; order Rhodobacterales; family Rhodobacteraceae; genus JAAEUB01. The sequence continues at coordinate 7,008 of JALTZY010000283.1, read as the reverse complement.
CTCCATCCAGTCGGCCACGGCCCCCATATCGGCGGCCACGATCACATCGAGCGCACGAACATCAAGCTGGTCGTAGAGCCGGTGCGAAGCGCCTGTCTCCAGCAGGAACTGCGTGGCCGAATATTCCCGCGCCATCGCGGCGAGCAGGGCCGGGGTCACGTCGGCATCGAAATCCTCGATCATGCCGAGACGAAAGCGGGTCAGGCGCGAAAGGTCTTCGAGCGCCAGTTCGGCGCGCGCCTGTTCAGCCTCGTTCAGGATCGTCTGGGCCCGGCGCAGGAAAAGCGCGCCCGCCGGTGTCAGCGCCACGGGGCGGGTCGAGCGATCGAGCAGCCGGGTCCCCAGCGCCGCCTCCAGATTGGAAAGCTGCTGGCTCACCGAAGACGGGCTGGCCCCGAGCCGCCTTGCCGCCGTCGAGATCGATCCCTCCTCGGCCGCGGCGATGAAAACCTCGGTTCCCCAGAGGCTTATCCGGCCCGGCGATTCCACCATGCCAGCCCCTTTCACCGCTCAGCCCAGCCCGGACAGCCTGGCCTGCAATTCGGCCAGTTGCTGACGGATCTCGTCGAGTTCGCTTTTCGTGTCGCTGGGTTTCGACGCCGCTTCGGGTTTCTGCTCGGGCCGCGAAGCTCCTCCGCTCCAACCGCCCATCATCGCCTTGAGAAAGGCCTGTTGCTGCGCCTGCATCGCCTCGAAGCCGGACATCTGCGTCAGCGGATTGGGCAGGCTGCCCATGTTCTCCATCATCTTCGCCTGCCCCTCGCGCAGCATCTCGAAGGACATGGCGAGAAATTGCGGCACAACCGACTGCGCCTGGCTGGTATAGGCGCGCACGAGATCGGTCAGCACCTCGACCGGCAGCACGTTTTCACCGCGGCTTTCGTGCTCGGCAATGATCTGCAGCAGGTACTGGCGGGTCAGGTCCTCGCCCGATTTCAGGTCGATGATCTCCACATCGCGGCCCTCGCGGATGAAGCGGGCGATGTCTTCGAGGGTGACGTAATCGGAGGTTTCGGCATTGTACAGCCGCCGGCTGGCATAGCGTTTGATCAGGAGCTTTTCGCCCTTGGCGCCCTTGCGTGTCATCTGCCCATCCTCCGTGCTGCGCAGCAAAAGCTTACGCCGCAGCTGCATAAAATGGCAAGGGGCATGGAACAGGCGCAAAGCCGGCACGAAAAAGCGGACCCGCACGGGGCCCGCCAGTCAGCTTTTCCGGTACAGGGAGGAGAAACCGGAAGAGGAAAAAGAATATGTCAGCCTGCCGGGGCAGAGGCCTTTTTCGCGGCTCCGGCCACCTCGTCCGCCGTTTTCTTCATGGCGGCCTGCGCTTCGGCGCCCAGTTCCCTGCCGACCTCCAGCATCAGGTCAACCGTTTCAGTCTGCACCTTCCGGGCGATTTCGGCGAAAGCGGCGAGATTCTCGCTGGCGACCTCGGCCTGGGCCGAGGCGAATTCGGTGATGGCCGTGGCGTAGTCGGCGGGCTCTGCCTTGGCCGCGCTTACCTGGCCCAGCCTGGCGATGGTGTCCTTCGTCCACCTGGTCGAGATTTCTGCGGATTTCTCTGCCGCTCCCAGCGCCACGCGAGCGAATTTCTCGTTCAGCGCCGCAGTGGACCTGAAAGTATCCTGAAAAGCGCTCGCATCGAGCGGAAAGGCGCCCAGCATCTCCTGCAGGGTCTTGGTATAGTCTTGGGTCCTGGCCATGTCAGCCTCCTGAATATCCCTCCAGCGATGCCGGGTTTCGTCCGTCTGGGAGACATATACATGCTGCGTCGCAGCATTTCAAGTGCTTTTCTGCGCCGCGGCATACCGGCTAGACTGTCAGCTCCCGTGTCACATATTCGCCGGGGGCTGGCCCGAGGATGCGCGCCGGATCACCGCAGCCCAGCGGGCGCGCCGGCACCTTGCGACCGGAGCGTTTCGCCAGCCACTTGCCCCAGCGTGGCCACCAGGAACCCTCGCTGAAATCCGCCCCCGCCTGCCATTCCTCTGGCGTGTCGGGCCAGGTTTCATTGATGTAATGGCCGTATTTCCCGCGCGAGGGCGGGTTGACGATCCCGGCCACATGGCCGCTTTCCGACAGGATGAAGGTCTTGTCCGCCGCCCCCATCGTCCGCACCCCGCGCCAGACCGATTTCCACGGCGCGATATGATCGCTCTCGCAGGCAATGGAGCAGAGCGGCAGGGTGATGTCCGACAGATGCAGCGTTTCGCCACAAAGCGGCAGGCCCTCAGTGGCAAACAGATCCTGCTGGCACAGCCAGCGCAGATATTCGACCGCCATGCGCCCGGGCAGGTTGGTGCCGTCGCCATTCCAGTAGAGAAGGTCAAAGGCCGGCGGCGCCTCGCCCATCAGATAGCTGCGCACCGCCGGGCCGTAGACCAGATCGCGGGCGCGCAGAAAGGAAAAGGTCCGCGCCATGAACAGCCGGTCGAGAATGCCGGTCTGGGCGCATTCGGCCTCGATCCCGTCGAGGAAGTCGTCTTCGAGGAACACCCCCACCTCGCCCGGGTCGGAAAAATCCGTGAGCGTGGTGAAGAAGGTGGCCGATTTCACCGAATCATCCCCGCGCCGCGCCATCAGTGCCAGCGTCAGCGCCAGCGTGGTGCCGCCGATGCAATAGCCGGCGACATTGACCTTCCTCACCCCGCACAGGCGCTTCACCTCCTCGATCGCACTCAGAAAGCCCTCTTCGATATAGGTGTCGATGCCCACATCTCGGTAGCTCTCGTCCGGGTTCACCCAGGAGATGACGAACAGCGTGAAGCCCTGCTCGGTGATCCACCTGACAAGGCTGTTTTTCTCCCTGAGATCAAGGATATAGAATTTGTTGATCCAGGGCGGAAACAGCACCAGCGGGGTGGCGTGGACCTTTTCCGTACGCGCTTCATACTGGATGATTTCCATCATCCGGCTGCGAAAGACCGCCGCGCCGGGGCTGGTGGCGATATTGCCGCCGATCCTGAATGCCTCGGGATCGGCAAGGGTCGGGAGCAACTCGCCCCGGTGCGTCTCGAGGTCGCGCACCATGTTTTCGAGCCCGGCGATCAGCGACCGCCCCTCGGTCTCGATCGCACGCGCCAGCGCCTCCGGGTTGGTGGCGAGAAAATTCTGCGGCGCCATCAGCTCCAGCATCTGCCGGGCAAAGAAACCGACCCGCTCGCGCTCCCGTTCGTCAAGCCCTTCGAGCTCGCCCAGGGCCCGCTCGGTGGCGTCGCGCGCGGCGAGAAACTGGGCGCGCGCCACGCGGTAGAGCGGAAGCTCTGCCAGCCCTTTCGGGCCAACACCTTCGCTGCTTTCGGCGGCATGGCGCAGCCAGTCGGCCCAGAAGGCAAGCTGGCCCCGCATCAGCCTGGCCGGATCATGGGCTAGGCCCTGCATCCAGGCATCCACCGCCCGCGTCCAAAGCTCCGGCCCCGGCGCCTGCAGGCTGGGGCGGATGTGGCGCTTTTGGCCCAGCGCGGCCACCAGGCGGGCCGAAAGCGCCTCGATTCGCGCCAGATTTTCCGCAAGCTGCGCAACCTCGCCGCCTGCGCCCGCGTCCTTTTCACCCTCGTCCATTGTCATCGCGCGCCATCCGCATTAGGTTCTTTGCACATGCAGCATAACCGGATTTGCCGCACGAGAACAGTCCGGCAAGACGAAGACGAAGCAAAATGCGATACATGGCCACCTATGACCTGATGGAAGCGATGCGCGGGGCCAACCAGTGGCTCGGTGCCACCGCCCATGCCCTTGCCTCCTCGCCCATGGTCAGCATGATCCCCTCGCCCGCCTTCCGGCTCATGGCAGCCTGGGGCGAAGTAACCGAGCGCAGCTTTGCCCGCATGGCCACCAAGCCCGACTGGAACATTCCCTCGATCACCTGCGAAGACGGGCGCGACCATCTGGTACGCATCGACAGGCTGGTCGAGAAACCTTTCGGCGACCTGATCCATTTCCATGTGATCGGCCGGACCGAAAAGGCGCGCAAGGTGCTGCTCATCGCCCCCATGTCCGGCCATTACGCCACACTCCTGCGCTCGACCGTGGCGAGCCTCCTGCCCGATGCCGAGGTCTATGTCACCGACTGGCGCAATGCCCGCGACATCCCCGTTTCCGAGGGCAGGTTCGACATCGAGGACTACACCCTCTATCTGGTCGATTTCATCCGTCGCCTGGGGCCGGAGATCAACGTGGTCGCAGTCTGCCAGCCCGCCCCGCTGGCCCTCGCCGCCACCGCGCACCTGGCCCGGAGCGAGCCTGCGGCCCAGCCCCGGACCCTGACCCTGATCGGCGGGCCGATCGACCCCGACGCGGCGCCCACCGAAATCACCGATTTCGGCGCCCGCGTCAGCATGGGTCAGCTCGAGGAACTGGCGATCCAGCGCGTGGGCTTCAAATATCCCGGCGTCGGCCGGCTGGTCTATCCGGGCCTTCTGCAGCTTGCTTCCTTCATGGCGATGAATGGCGAAACTCACGCAAAAGCCTTTACGAATCAGGTGTTTGCGGTCTCCAGAGGTGAAGCCGGAGAACATGACAAGCACAACCGCTTCTATGACGAATACCTCGCGGTCATGGACATGACCGCCGAATTCTACCTATCCACCGTCGAGCGCATCTTCAAGGGCCGCGAGATCGCCGATAACCGCTTCACCCTCAGGGGCGAGCCGGTGGATATCGGTGCCATCACCGATGTCGCGATCAAGACCGTCGAGGGCTCCAGAGACGACATCTCCGCCCCCGGCCAATGCGTCGCCGCGCTCGATCTGTGCACCGGGCTGGCACCGGAGAAAAAGGCCCGCCACCTCGAAGAAGGCGCCGGCCATTACGGCATCTTCGCCGGCCGTTCCTGGCGCGAAAACATCCGCCCCCTGGTGCTCGGCTTCATCGACGAGCATGCCTGACAGGTCCGGCGGCCGGCAACCAATGTCAGGCAGCGAAAGCCTGAATCTCTCAGGCCTGCTCACTTGCGGAACTCGCGCGTTTCGGCAGCGACTTGAGACACGAGCCGGTTTCGACACGCCCAGATCACCAGCAGATCACGCCCTCCGCAACCGCGGGCAGGCTTTCCCGGGCAGGTTTCTCAAGACGCGCCGGGTTTCACCGCTTCCACCCGCACCGCCGAGAATTTCACCTCGGCGATCTTGCCCACCGGGTCGAGCGCCGGGTTGGTCAGGATATTGGCGGCAGCCTCCACATAGGCAAAGGGCAGGAACACCATGTCGCGCGTAAGCGCCGTGTCGGCGCGGGCCATGACGGTGAGGCTGCCGCGCCTTGTGGTCAGGCGCAGGGTGGCGCCTTCGCGCGCGCCGAGGGCGGCCAGAGTATCGGGGTGAATCGCCACGGTGGGCCCGGGCTCCAGCGCGTCGAGCACCCTGGCGCGCCGTGTCATGGTGCCGGTATGCCAATGCTCGAGCTGGCGGCCGGTGGTCAGCACCATGGGAAAGTCCGCATCAGGCTGCTCGGCCGGCGGCAGCAGATGCGCCGGGGCGAAGCGCGCGCGCCCGCCCTCGCGCGGGAAACCATCGGCAAAGACGATCGCCTGGCCCGGATCGTCCGGCGCGTGCGAAGGGTAGGTCACGGCATTTTCCGCCGCGAGCCGCTCCCAGGTGATGTTGTCAAGGCTTGCCATGACGCCGGTCATCTCGGCAAATACCTCGTCCGGCCCGGCATGGTCCCAGCCCATCCCCAGCCGCTTGCCAAGCTCGGCGGTGATCCACCAGTCGGGCTTCGCCTCGCCCGGAGGCGCCACGGCCGGGCGCACCATCTGCACCTGGCGGTTGGTGTTGGTCACCGTGCCGGCCTTTTCCGCGAGCGCGGCGGCGGGCAGGATCACATCGGCAAACATGGCGGTTTCGGTGAGGAAGATATCCTGGCTCACAAGGAAATCCAGCCGCGCCAGCGCCTCGCGCACATGGCTGGCGTCCGGGTCCGACATGGCCGGGTTCTCGCCGGCGATATACATGGCGCGGATATCGCCCCTGTGGGCCGCGTCCATGATTTCGACCACGGTGAGGCCGGGCCTCTCGGGCAGGGCCTGCGCGCCCCAGGCGGCGGCGAAGCGGGTGCGCTGGTCGGGATCGGAGGTGGGCTTGTAATCGGGGTAGAACATGGGGATCAGCCCCGCATCTGACGCGCCCTGTACGTTGTTCTGCCCCCTGAGCGGGTGCAGCCCGGTACCCGGACGGCCGACATTGCCGGTCATCAGCGCCAGGTCAATGAGGCAGCGGGCATTGTCGGTGCCGTGGGTATGCTGGCTCACTCCCATGCCCCAGAAGATCATGCCGGAGCGCGCGCGGGCAAAGTCCCGCGCCACCGCGCGCAGGGTCTCGGCGGGGATGCCGCAGATCTCGGCCATTTCCTCGGGCGCAAATGCCCTCAGATGCGCGCGCATCTCCTCCCAGCCCTCGGTATGGGCGGCGATATAGGCCTCATCCGCCAGGCTCTCCTCGGCGATCACATGCATGATCGCATTGAGCATCGCCACGTCGCTCGAAGGGCGGAATTGCAGCATGTGCGTCGCGTGGCGCCTGAGCGCCTGTCCGCGCGGATCCATCACGATCAGGGTGCCGCCACGCTTGGCGAACTGCTTGAAATAGGTCGCGGCGACAGGGTGGTTCTCGACCGGATTGGCGCCGATGACGATGGCCGCATCCGCATGCTCGATCTCGTTGAACGTCGCCGTGACCGCCCCGGAGCCGACATTCTCGAGCAGCGCGGCCACGGAAGAGGCGTGGCACAGGCGGGTGCAGTGATCGACATTGTTTGTGCCCAGCCCCTGGCGGATCAGGCGCTGAAACAGATAGGCCTCTTCATTGGTGCATTTGGCGCTGCCAAAGCCCGCCAGCGCGTCCGGGCCATGCGCCTCGCGCGCGGCTTTCAGCCCGGCGGCGGCGCACTCCAGCGCTTCCTCCCAGCTGGCCTCGCGAAAATGGGTGAGCGGGTCGGCCGGGTCCACGTTCATGCCCTTTTCGGCGCCTTCGCGGCGGATCAGCGGGTGGGTCAGCCGGTGCGGGTGGGTGATGT
>JALTZY010000282.1 GCA_027045905.1 Paracoccaceae bacterium | reverse complement strand
GTGGCCGCCGCCTTCATCCTGCAGGGCGCGCTGGACCGGCTGGGAATGCTGCGCGATGGGTGACATCTGGCAGCGCGACGAGTCCGACTCCCCCTGCATACGGGTCTGCCTCCTGCACCCGCAGGCGGGCCTGTGCATCGGCTGCCTGCGCAGCGGCGAGGAAATCGCCCGCTGGCCGCGCATGAGCGCCGAAGCGCGCCGCGCGCTCTTGGCCGAATTCCCGGCCCGCAGGGCCGAGATCGCCCCGCGCCGGCGCGGCGGCCGCGCCCGTACGCGCGCAAAACGCACATCGGAGCGCGACTGAGCCCCGATTTTCTGCGAAAAATCGCGCCCGCCGCCCCCGAGCCCCATGCCTGCCCTTCAACGCGCCGCGCCTGCCTATTCGCAATCATCCCCTTCACCGCAGCCGCCACCGGATTCGGTCCCGGTTCCGATACCGGTATCCGGCTGCGCAGGCTCGATTCTGATCGCATAGGAATCGCGGGCAAGCCTCGGCGAGGAGGAGACGAAGACCAGCCCCTGGCCGGATGCGCCCGGCGCATAGCCCAGCAACACCCCCCGCCGGTCCTTCCGGAAGCCCTTCTGCTCCAGCAGAGCCGCCAGTTCCGAGGTGACAAAGCGCATGTTGCCGAACAGGTCCCTGGCCACCACCATCCCGTTTTTTTCAGCGTCGGATATGGCCCTGGAAAGAGACGGAAATACCGTCTGCCTGTAGCCTTCCGCGCCTCCCCCGGCGCCCTCCTGGGCAAGCCCTGCCCCGGCAGAAAAACAGATCGCGCAGGCCGCAACGGCCGTATTCAAAAGTTTCATCGCATATTTCCTTTCTTCAAACGATAAGGTGCTGAATTCGGCCTTGCCCTGCTTTCAGGTCAAACTCGTTCTCGTCAAATCCTTCAAACCGAAACAATACAGGAAAAAGCCACACCGCACCCGACTCCGCCCTCTCGGGAATCGGGCAAGATACACTCTCCCTGAAGCACAGACTGCAGAGATCCGGCGATAAAGTAAACCCTGGCATCTGCTAGGGTGTCTTCATGCGGCGCCCTTCGCCTCGATCTCGGCGGCGCGTTTTTCGACCAGCTCGACGATATGCTCGATCATCTCCTGGTTGCCGAGCTTGTGATCCTGCTTGCCGGCCACATAGACCATCCCGGCCCCGGCGCCGCCGCCGGTGAAGCCTACATCGGTCATCAGCGCCTCGCCCGGCCCGTTGACCACGCAGCCGATGATCGACAGGCTCAGCGGCGTGTGGATATGGGCGAGCCGACGCTCCAGCTCGGCCACGGTGGCTATCACGTCAAAGCCCTGGCGCGCGCAGGAGGGACACGAGATGATGTTGACCCCGCGGTGGCGCAGGCCGAGGCTTTTCAGGATCTCGTAGCCCACGCGGACCTCCTCGACCGGATCCGCCGAAAGGCTCACGCGGATCGTGTCGCCGATCCCGGCCCAGAGCAGGTTGCCGATCCCGATGGCGCTCTTGATCGTGCCGGAGACGAGACCGCCGGCCTCGGTAATCCCCAGATGCAGCGGCGCGTCAGTGGCCTCGCCCAGCTGCATGTAGGCGGCCACCGACAGGAACACGTCGGAAGCCTTCACGCTCACCTTGTAGTCGCGAAAGTCGTTCTCTTCCAAGAGGCGGATATGCTCGAGCGCGCTCTCCACCATCGCTTCCGGGCAGGGCTCGCCGTATTTCTCCAGGAGGTGCTTTTCCAGCGAACCCGCATTGACGCCGATGCGGATCGAACAGCCGTGATCCTTTGCCGCCTGCACCACCTCGCGCACCCGCGCCGCATTGCCGATATTGCCCGGGTTGATGCGCAGGCAGGCCGCCCCCGCCTCGGCCGCCTCGATCGCGCGCTGGTAGTGGAAGTGGATGTCGGCGACGATCGGCACCGGGCTTTCGCGCACGATCTCGACGAGCGCGGCGGTGGCGGCGGCGTCAGGCGTGGAAATGCGCACGATATCGGCGCCCGCCTCGGCGGCGGCCAGCACCTGGGCGAGCGTCGCCTTCACGTCCGAAGAATCGGTATTGGTCATGGTCTGCACCGCAATCGGCGCGCCGCCGCCCACGGGCACGTTGCCCACCATCACCTGACGGGACTTGCGCCGTTCGATGTTGCGCCACGGGCGGATCGGATTATGCGACATGGGGCCCCCGTCGATTTGTGCAGATACCACCGCAGCACTATCGCGCAACACCCGCTCCTGCAAGCCACAGCGGACAGGCGCGAACGGGCGCGAACGGGCAGCGGGCAGATTGCCCGACCTGCACGCCCTGCGCCCTGGCCCGGCCCGGATACCGCCCCTCCCCGGACTTGCACTTGACCTTCCCCGGCCCGCATGCTGTCTGAGCGCAAGCGGACAGCCCGGGAGACCATGCCATGCTCAGGGGATTATACGACTGGACCTTGCGCCTGGCCGAACACAGGCACGCGCTCCCGGCGCTGGCGCTGGTCAGCTTTGCCGAAAGCTCCTTCTTCCCGATCCCGCCGGATGTGCTGATGATCCCGATGATCATCGCCCGCCCTTCCCGCGCCTTTCTGATCGCTTTCGTCTCGCTGGCTGCCTCGGTGGCAGGCGCGCTTCTGGGCTATTATATCGGCTGGGGGTTGTTCGAGAGCGTGGGCCGGCCCGTGCTGGAATTCTACGGCAAAACCGAAGCCGCCGCCGAGTTCAACCGACGCTTTGCCGAATGGGGCGCCTGGGCGGTGCTGATCGCCGGGGTGACGCCCTTTCCCTTCAAGGTGATCACGATCATGTCGGGCTGGACCGGGCTTTCCCTGTCCGTCTTCGTGGTCTCCTCGATCATCGCCCGAGGGCTGCGGTTCTTCATCGTCGCAGGGCTGTTGTGGAAGTTCGGCCCGCCGATCCGCGACTTCATCGAAAAACGCCTCGGGTTGATGTTCACTCTCTTCGTCCTGCTGATGGCAGGGGGCTTTTATGCGGTGAAATACCTGTGAGGAGACCACGGCAATGACCCTGACCCGCAACCGGTTGATCTTCCTCGCCGCCGCCGCCTCGGCGGCAATTCTGGCCGGGGCCTATATCTTCCAGTGGCTGGGCTATCCGCCCTGCGCGATGTGCTGGTGGCAGCGCTATCCGCATTTCGCCGCCGTGGCCATCGCCATGCCGGCACTGGCCACGCGGGGGCGGTTCTGGCCGCTGATGGGAGCGCTGGCGGCGCTGAGCACGGCGGGGATCGGAGCCTATCATTCCGGGGTCGAGCGGCACTGGTGGGCAGGGCCCTCCTCCTGCACGGCGGCAGGCGACGGGATCGCCTCGATGTCCATCGACGCCCTTCTGGACCCCACCGCCGATACGGGTCAGGTAGTGCTGTGCGACCAGATATCCTGGCGCCTGTCGGACATGATCCCCTGGGAGGCGCTCGACCTCACCATGGCCAACCTGAATGCCGCCGCCTCGCTCCTCTTCGCCCTGATCTGGCTCGCCGCCGCGCGCAGGAGCTGAGCCGGGTGCCCCGATTTTCGCAGAAATCGCCCCGCCGCTCCCGCTCAGGAATGCTCTTCGCGCGCCGCCGCCGCCAGCGCCTCGTTATAGGCGCGCAGGGCATCGAGGTGAAACACCACCCCGAGCAGTTCCGGCGCCTCTCCCTCGCCGCGCAGATTCACCACCGGCACATATTCCGCCCCCGTACCCTCCAGCACCGGCAGCAGCATCTCCAGCGTCGCGGTACCGTCCACATAGGCGCCGGCCTCGATCATCTCCCAGCAGCGCGCCTCGTCCGCCGCTCCCGCCGGGCGCAGCAGCGCCGCCACGCCCAGCTTTGCCTTCAGATAGGCCTGAGGGCCGGCCGCCACATGCACGCCCTTGCGCTCGAGCAGGGTGAGAAAGAAGGAGCGGTCCACCAGCCGGCTGCCCAGCGCCGAGGAAAGCGACACCGCCGCCATCACCGCGATCCCGGTCTGCCAGTCGCCGGTCAGTTCGAACATGATCAGCGTGGTCGAAATCGGCGCCCCCAGCACCGCCGCCGCCACCGCTCCCATGCCCGCCAGCGCATAAAGCGTCCGCGCCCCGGAGAGCTCGGGCAGAAGCGATGTGGCGATGATGCCGAAGGCCAGTCCGGTCAGCGCCCCCATCATCAGGCTCGGCGAGAAGATGCCCCCGCCCATGCGCCCGGCCATGGTGATCGCCACCGCCAGCGCCTTGACCAGGGCAAAGAGCACCGCCTGCCCCAGCAGCAATTCCCCGGTGAGCGCCGCCGAGGTGGTCTCGTAGCCTACCCCGATGATATGGGGAAACCAGATCGCCATCGCCCCCAGCAGCAGCCCCGCCAGCGCCGGACGCAGCGCCGGGGGCAGTTTCGTGCGCTCCGACACCCAGTCCGCGAAGTCATCGGCAAAGAAGATCGCCCGCATGAACAGCACCGCCACCAGCCCGCTGACCAGCCCCAGCAGCAGGAAGGCCGGAAGCTCGATATAGAAGGTCACCGTTCCCTCCGCGGCCAGGTGGAATTCGGTGACATTGCCGAATTCCAGCCGGTTGATCACGGTCCCGGCCAGCGAAGCAATGGCAATGGGGGCAAAGGCGCGCACCGCATAATGGCGCAGCACCACTTCGAGGGCGAAGATGGCACCGGCAATGGGCGCGTTGAAGCTGGCCGAGACCGCTGCCGCCACCGCGCAGCCCATCAGCTCGCGCGCGGTGATGGCATTGGCGCGCAGCCGATCGGCCACCCAGCTCGACAGGACCGCGGCCAGATGCACCACCGGGCCCTCGCGCCCCGACGATCCCCCGGCCGAAAGCGTGACGAAGGAGGCGAGCGCCGAGCCGAGCCCGGCCTTCAGTTCGACCCGCCCCTCCCTCAGCGCCGCGCCCTCGATCACGTCGGCCACCGAGCGCACCCGCCCGTCGCCGGTAAACCGGTTCAGCACCAGCCCGACCGCCAGCCCGCCAATGGTCGGGATCAGCAAGATCCAGTACCAGTCAAGCGTCTGCGCATGGCTGTGCAGATGGCGCGGGTCGTCCACGCCATAAAGCAGGGTTTGCAGGGCACTGATTCCCAGCCGAAACCCGAGCGCGGCCAGCCCCGAGGCCACGCCGATTCCCAGAGCGATGAACCAGAAGGCCGCCTGCTGTGGCCCGTACTCGCGCATTGTGCGCATCGCCGCGACAATCGCCCGCCTGGCGTCGGACATCTGCCCGGATAGAAACAATTTTAACGACCGTGCCATACCCTTCCCGCCTGTCGGGGCTTTCACCCCCCGCAGCGTTAGCATAACCTGCACCGGGTATCACGGGGGTATTGCCGGAATGGACAGAGAGGCCGCATTTTCCGCGCTGTCGGCGCTGCTGGGCGAGCGTTTCAGCCGCGCCCGTCACGCCCTCGACGCACATGGACAAAGCGAAACCCACTTCCCCCCGACCCCGCCCGAAGCGGTCGCCTGGCCGCAGGATACGCAGGAAGTGGCTGAAATCATGCGCATCTGCCATGCCCACGCCCTGCCGGTGATCCCCTTCGGCGCCGGCACCTCGCTTGAGGGGCAGACCAGCGCCATCCACGGCGGGCTCACGCTCGACATGAGCCGGATGAACCGCCTGCTCTGCGTCGAGCCCGGCGACATGACCGCCGACGTGGAGCCGGGCCTGACCCGCGAGGAGCTGAACCGCGAGCTGCGCGCGACCGGGCTGTTCTTCCCGGTCGATCCCGGCGCCAATGCCTCGCTCGGCGGCATGGCCTCGACCCGCGCCTCCGGCACCACCGCGGTGCGCTACGGCACCATGCGCGACAATGTTCTGGGACTTGAGGTGGTGCTGGCCGACGGCAGCGTGATCACCACCGGCAGCCACGCGCCGAAATCCGCCTCGGGCTACGACCTCACGGCTCTGTTTCTGGGCGCCGAGGGTACGCTGGGCATCATCACCCGCCTGACCCTGCGCCTTGCCGGCCAGCCCGAGGCGATCTCGGCGGCGATCTGTGCCTTCGAGACCATCGACGACGCGGTGGGCGCCGTCACCCAGACCATCCAGATGGGCATCCCCATGGCGCGGATCGAATTCGTCGATGCCGACACCGCGCGCGCCTTCAACCTGTATTCCGGCATGGACATGCCCGAAAAGCCGCACCTGCTGCTGGAGTTCCATGGCTCGGAGCGCGCCGTGGCCGAAGACGCCGAACGCTTCGGCGAGATCGCCCGCGAATTCGGCGCCACCGGATTCGAAAGCGCCACCCGCCAGGAGGAGCGCACCGCGCTCTGGACCATGCGCCACAAGGCCTATTACGCGGTGCTGGCGCTCAGGCCTGGCGCCACCGCGCTGGTCACCGATATCTGCGTGCCGATATCGCGGCTCGCCGAAGCGGTGGCCGAAACCCGCGCCGATATCGCCGCCGCCTCGATCCCGGGGCCGATCCTGGGCCATGTGGGCGACGGCAATTTCCACGCCATCCTGCTGGTCGAGCCCGGCAACGAGGCCGAACTGGCCGAAGCAAGGGAGCTTGCCCGGCGCATGAGCGAGCGAGCGCTCAGCCTGGGCGGCACCATCACCGGCGAGCACGGTATCGGCATCGGCAAGCAGAGCCTGATGGAATCCGAACACGGCCCCGCCTGGCAGATCATGGGCAGGCTCAAGCAGGCCCTGGACCCGGGCGGCATCCTCAATCCCGGCAAGATCCTGCCCCCGTAACGGCGCAGATGCAGCGAGAGCCCGCCACCTCCTCCGGCACCGCGTCAAGGCCGCCGGAGCCGGCTTGCAGCCCGCGGCCGGGGCCGGCCCCATAAACGGATTCCCCTTTTCAAGGTCCGTGAGCTACTTCCCGCAAGGTCCGTTCCGGCCCGGTGCCTGGGCGGTTTCATTCCGCACGGCGTCATTTTCGGCCCGGTGGCAGCGCTTGAAGCCGACCTCGCGCGGATCGAGCAGAACGGTCCTACCGGAAGGATGAAAGCTCAGGGGGTCAGAAGGGCGTAGAAGGCGATGGCGGTCAGGACGGCGGTGGTGAGCAGGCGGGCGGCCTCCCAGGCGCGGCTGCCGGGCCGTGGCTTTGGGCGGCGGTAGCGGGGGGTGAGGGTGAGGAGGACGGCGATGGTGAGCACGCTGGCGAGGGGCGAGGCCGTGGCCCAGAGGGTGATGAGCGCGAGGGCGAGGGTGAGGAAGGGCCAGGCGGCGGCGAGGCGGGCGGGCAGGCCGCCGTGCTGGAAGACGGTCCGCTCTTCGAGGTCGAGGAACTCCCATCCGGCGCCATAGGGTTTCTTCGTGGAAATGGTGAGTGCGGCAAAGGCCGCGCCGCCGGTGAAGGTGTAGAGCAGGAAGGAGAACGGGTCGTCGCCGAGAACGAGCAGCTCCATCCAGGCGCCGAACCAGAGCATGGAAAGCGTGCCTTCCCACAGGCGCAGGGGCAGGGTCCGCTCGGATTCGTCGCGGATATATACCAGCGCCTGCTGCGTGCCGATGCCTAGGAGCGCGGCCAGGATCGGGACCTCCCAGGCCCCGCGCCAAGCGGTTGCCGCCCAGCCGATCAGGGCGAAAAAGGCCCCCATCCACAGCCAGCCGCGGAGAGGGTCGTTGAACGCGCGTTTGAGGGTGCCGGGGCGGTCGGTACTTGTCTGTTCCATCTTGCTTCAGGGCCTCCTGCTTTTCGCCATATGATTGCAGGGGGGCGCGCCCCCGTCAATCAGGCGGGATCGAATAGGTGAGGCTGGCGCGGGCCACCGGGGGCTCGGCGCCTTCGGAGTAGATCAGCACATCGCCCACCGCCAGCGCGCGGCCGAGTTTCAAGAGGCGGGTTTGGGCGATGAGGTCGCGCCCGGCGGCGGGCTTGCGCATGAAGTCGATGGCGCAATTGGTGGTGACGGCGAGCAGCCTGGGGCCGACCATGGTGAGGATCGCCAGATACACGGCCACGTCGGCGAGCGTGAACATGGCCGGGCCCGAGATGGTGCCGCCGGGGCGGACATGGCGCTCGTCCGTGTGATAGCGCAGGGTCAGGCGCATGGGGGCGGCCTCTTCGATGGTAAAGTCGTCGGTTACCTGCGGGAAATGCTCGGCAAGGAAGGTCCGCAGCTGACCCAGCGTCATTTTCTGTTGCATCTTTCCCCTCCAGCGCGGCTTGCCTATCGTGAGAGCAACATGGGAGGGAGCGATGAGCGAGTCAATTCTGCTGCGAGAGGATCACGGGGCGGTGGCGCGCCTCACCCTGAACCGGCCCGGGGCGCTCAATGCGCTTTCGGACGATCTGCTGGCGGCCTTGCGCGAGGAATTCGCGCGCCTGGCCGAAGACCGGCGCATCCGGGCGGTGGTGCTGGCGGGAGCGGGCAAGGCCTTTTGCGCGGGCCATGACCTGAAGGAGATGCAGGCCGCGCGCGCGGCCGAGGACGGGGGGGCGGCCTATTTCCTCGACCTGTTCACGCGCTGCGGCGATGTCATGCAGGCGATCCCTGCCCTGCCCCAGCCGGTGATCGCCGAGGCCCACGGGATCGCCACCGCCGCCGGCTGCCAGCTGGTGGCGAGCTGCGACATGGCGGTGGCGGCCGAGGGCACGCGCTTCGGGGTGAACGGGGTCAATATCGGCCTGTTCTGCTCGACGCCGATGGTGGCGCTCTCCCGCAACATCCCGCGCAAGTTCGCCTTCGAGATGCTGACCACCGGGGAGTTCATCGAGGCGGGCCGCGCGCGCGAACTGGGGCTGGTCAACCGCGTGGTGGCTGCAGAGGCGCTGAGCGAGGCGGCGATGGCGCTGGCCGAAACCGTGGCCGGAAAGCTCGGGCGCGCGGTCAGGATCGGCAAGCGCGCCTTTTACGAGCAGGCCGAGATGGGGCTGGCCGAGGCCTATCGCTTCACTGGGCAGGTGATGGCCGAGAACATGATGTATGAGGAGACGGCCGAGGGGGTGCAGGCCTTTATCGAGAAGCGGGCGCCGGAATGGGATCAGGGCTAAGCGCGCGTATACCGTTGCATACCATCTTTCCAAGACCGGAAAAACCCGCTAGAAGGCGCGCGAGAACCGTTACAGCCACTGAAAGGGCCCGCATATGGACAAGATCAAGGTAACCGGAACCGTCGTCGAGCTCGACGGCGACGAGATGACTCGCATCATCTGGCATTTCATCAAGGAAAAGCTGATCCTGCCCTATCTCGACCTGCCGATCGAATATTATGACCTGTCGATCCAGAAGCGCGACGAGACCGACGACCAGATCACCATCGACGCGGCCAATGCGATCAAGAAGCACGGCGTGGGCGTGAAATGCGCGACCATCACGCCGGATGAAGCGCGGGTCGAGGAATTCGGCCTCAAGAAGATGTGGCGCTCGCCCAATGGCACCATTCGCAACATCCTCGGCGGCGTCATCTTCCGCGCCCCGATCATCTGCAACAACGTGCCGCGCCTGGTGCCGGGCTGGACCAAGCCGATCGTGGTCGGCCGTCACGCCTTTGGCGACCAGTATCGCGCCACCGATTTCCGCTTCCCCGGCCCCGGCAAGCTGACGATGAAATTCGTCGGCGAGGACGGCACGGTGATCGAGAAGGAAGTCTTCGACGCCCCCGGCGACGGCATTGCCATGGGCATGTACAACCTCGATTCCTCGATCTACGATTTCGCCCGCGCCTCGTTCAATTACGGGCTGGCCAAGGGCTGGCCGGTCTATCTCTCGACCAAGAACACCATCCTCAAGGCCTATGACGGCCGTTTCAAGGACATCTTCCAGGAGGTCTATGACAGCGAGTTCAAGGAGGCGTTCGAGGCGAAAGGCATCCATTACGAGCACCGGCTGATCGACGACATGGTGGCCTCGGCGCTGAAATGGTCGGGCGGCTATGTCTGGGCCTGCAAGAATTACGACGGCGATGTGCAGTCCGATATCGTCGCCCAGGGCTTCGGCTCGCTGGGGCTGATGACCTCGATCCTGATGACGCCCGACGGCAAGGTGGTGGAGAGCGAGGCGGCCCATGGCACGGTCACGCGCCATTATCGCCAGCACCAGAAGGGCGAGGCCACTTCGACCAACTCGATCGCCTCGATCTATGCCTGGACCGGCGGCCTCAAGCACCGCGCCAAGCTCGATGACAATGCGGCGCTCGCCCATTTCGCCGAGACGCTTGAGCGGGTGGTCATCGAGACCGTCGAGAGCGGCCACATGACCAAGGATCTGGCGCTGCTGGTCGGCCCGGATCAGAAATGGCTGACCACCGAGGGCTTCCTCGAAAAGATCGACGAAAATCTGCGCGCGGCACTCGCCTGATCGCGTTGCCGCACCGGCATTCCCACGGGCCGCCCCTTCCGGGCGCGCCGGGCGCGGCCCGTTTGCTGCCATGACCGGCGCTTGCCCGCCCCCGGCGCGGATGCGTTGTAACCGCACGATTGCTACCGCCATTCAGGCGGCGTTTTCGAGTTTGGCGCCGGGTTTTCTGTTCCAGGGGAGCAGTTCGTCGATGCGGTTGATCTTGTGATCCTGGATGCGGTCGAGGACGTCGGC
>JALTZY010000281.1 GCA_027045905.1 Paracoccaceae bacterium | reverse complement strand
CCGAGCCCGCGTCCGCGCCTTCCACGCCGGCAGCCACCGGTCCGCCGCTCACCGCCGGCGAGAAGCGCGCCTTCCGCGTCGCCGTGGGCAATTGCTGGAATGTGGGCTCGCTCTCTTCCGAGGCCCTTGCCACCACGGTAGTGGTCGCCGTATCCATGAAGCAGGACGGCAAGCCCGATATCGGCTCGATCCGCATGGTGTCGTTCAGCGGCGGCAGCCAGCAGGCGGCGCGGCGCGCCTTCGATGCCGCGCGCCGGGCGATCATCCGCTGCGGGGCGCGCGGCTACGATCTGCCGGCGGACAAGTACGCGCAGTGGAAGGAGATCGAAATGACCTTCAATCCCGAAAACATGAGGATCAGATGAATTTGCTGAGACCCCTTCTGGGCGCCCTTGCGATTGCCCTGCTGGCGAGCATCCCCGCCCGGGCCGCGCCGCTGCGCATCGAGATCACCGAAGGGGTGATCGAGCCGCTTCCCTTCGCGCTGCCGGATTTCCAGCCCGAAAACGCTGCCGCCGCCGAGATGGCGCGCCAGATATCCCGGGTCGTGGCCGCCGACCTGGTCGGCACCGGGCTGTTTCGCGAGATACCGCCCTCGGCCTTCGTCTCCACCGTCACCAGCTTTGCCAGCCCCGTGCAATATGCCGACTGGAAGGCGATCAACGCCCAGGCGCTGATCACCGGCGCGGTGGCGGTCGGGCCGGGAGACAGGCTGACGGTGAAGTTCCGCCTGTTCGACGTGTTCAGCCAGGCGCCGCTGGGCGAGGGGCTGCAGTTCTCCGGCTCCGAGAGCGCCTGGCGGCGCATGGCCCACAAGGTCGCCGATGCGGTTTATGGCCGGATCACCGGCGAGGCGGGCTATTTCGACAGCCGGGTGGTGTTCGTGAGCGAGTCGGGGCCCAAGAACGCGCGCCTCAAGCGCCTGGCGATCATGGATTACGACGGCGCGAACCTGCAATACCTCACCGACAGTTCGGCGCTGGTGCTGGCGCCGCGCTTCTCGCCCACCGGCGACCGGGTGCTCTATACCTCTTACGAGACCGGGTTTCCGCAGATCTTCCTGCTTGATGTCGCCAATGTCGGGCGCGCGGCGCTCCCCACGCCGCCGGGCAACATGAGCTTCGCCCCGCGCTTTTCGCCCGACGGCAAATCGGTGGTGTTCTCGCTGGAAAAGGGCGGCAATACCGACATCTACCGGATGAATCTGGACGGCTCGGGCGTGGTGCGCCTGACCCGCGCGCCCTCGATCGAGACCGGGCCGAGCTTTTCGCCCGATGGCCGCCGGATCGTGTTCAGCTCCGACCGCTCCGGCAGCCCGCAGCTCTACGTCATGCCCGCCGGCGGGGGCGAGGCGCGGCGCATCTCCTTTGGCCCCGGGCGCTACAATACCCCGGTCTGGTCACCGCGCGGCGATCTCATCGCATTCACCAAGCAGAATGCCGGGCGCTTTCATATCGGCGTCATGCGCACCGATGGCAGCGAGGAGCGCCTGCTGACCGCCTCGTTTCTCGACGAAGGCCCGACCTGGGCGCCCAACGGGCGGGTGATCATGTTCACCCGCGTGAGCCAGGGCGCGCAGGGCGACAGCGCGCTCTATGCGGTGGACATCACCGGGCGCAACCTGCGCCGGGTACCCACGCCGGGCCCGGCCTCGGACCCGTCCTGGTCGCCGCTGCAATAGGCGGCAACGGGGCGGGCGCAAGAGGTTTGTTTTCAGCGGCCCCGCGCCGTGATATGAAGAGAAAAAGAGCAGAGGAAAAGACATGCGACATCTGACACGGGCGGCCTTGCTGATCATGGTGCTGGGGGCCGCGGCCTGCACAAATCCGGGGCGGTTCGACAATGCCGGCGCGGGTGGCGGCGCCGGGGCGGGGGCGGTGCCGGGCTCGGCTTCGGATCCGACCAGTCCGGCCTATTTCCAGCAGACCGTGGGTGACCGTGTGTTCTTCGCCGTGGATCAGTCCACGCTGAGCGCCGAAGCGCGCGACACGCTCCTCAAGCAGGCCGCCTGGCTGAAGGACAATCCGGCCTTCAGCGCCATCATCGAGGGCCATGCCGATGAGCAGGGCACGCGCGAATACAACCTTGCGCTCGGCGCGCGCCGGGCCAGCGCGGTGCAGAACTTCCTGATCGAGGCCGGGGTGGAGGCTGCGCGCCTGCGCACGGTGAGCTATGGCAAGGAGCGCCCGATCGCCATCTGTTCGGACGAATCCTGTTATGCGCAGAACCGCCGGGCGGTCACCGTGCTTTCGGCCGGACCGGGCACCAGCTAGGCGGGTTTGCAGGCCCGAAAGAAAAGGGGGGCAGGATGGCGAGAGCGAGAACATTGGTCGTGGCGCTGCTGCTGGCGCTGGCCGGCTCCGGGCAGGGGCTGGCCGAGGCCGATGCCGATGCGCGCGCGCAGACGCTGGCCGATATCCGCCAGGAGCTTTCGGTGCTCTATGTGGAGATCCAGCAGCTCAAGCGCGAGCTTTCCACTACCGGCGCGCCTTCCGGCCCGGGCGCTGGAGGGACGATGCTTGAGCGGGTGGACGCGATCGAGGCGGCGCTGACCGAACTGACCCGGCGCACCGAGGAACTGGAGATGCGCGTCGGGCGTATCGTCCGCGACGGCACCAACCGGATCGGCGATCTGGAGTTCCGCCTGGTGGAGCTCGAGGGCGGCGATGTCAGCCAGCTCGGCGAGACCACCACCCTGGGTGGCGGACCGGCGCCCGAAGGGCCGGCGGTCGCGCCCGCGCCGCCTTCGGGCCAGCAGCTGGCCATTGGCGAGCAGGCCGATTTCGACGCTGCCCGCCAGGCGCTGGAAGCGGGCGATTTCGCCGGGGCTGCCAGGGGATTCGCCCACTTTGTCGAGGCCTATCCGGGCAGCCCGCTCACGGGCCAGGCCCATTTCCTGCGCGGTCGGGCGCTGGCCGCACAGGGGCTCACCACCCAGGCGGCGCGGGCCTATCTCACCTCCTTTTCCGGCGATCCGGGCGGGCCGCGCGCCCCGGAGGCGCTCTATGAGCTGGGCGTGGCGCTGGGCGATCTCGGGCAGGTGAACGAGGCCTGCGCGACGCTGGCCGAAGTGCCCAAGCGCTTTGCGGATTCGCCGGTGGCGGCGGATGCCCGCACCAGCCGCCAGGCGCTGGGCTGCAATTGAGCCCCGAAGCGGCGCTGGCGGCCTTTTTCGATGCGGCGCGCCCGCCAAGCCTAGGGCTCGCGGTCTCGGGCGGGGGCGATTCCATGGCGCTTCTGCACCTGGCCGCGGGCTGGGCCGAGGGTGCGGGGGTGCGGCTGGAGGTCGCCACGGTCGATCACCGCCTGCGCCCGGAAGCGGCGGCGGAAGCGGCGATGGTGGCGCGCGCGACCGCCGCGCTGGGGCTCAGGCACGAGACGCTCGTCTGGCAGGAAGCGCCGGGGCGGGGCAACCTGCAGGACGCGGCGCGCCGGGCCCGCTATCGCCTGCTGGCGGGATGGGCGCGCGGGCGCGGGCTTCAGGCGGTGGCGCTGGGCCACACGCTGGACGATCAGGCCGAGACCTTCCTGATGCGCCTTGGGCGTGGCTCGGGGGTGGACGGACTTTCGGCGATGCGCGCCGACTGGCAAGCGGACGGGATGCGCTGGTTGCGCCCGCTGCTGTGGCTGCGCCGCGCCGATCTGCGCGCCTGGCTCAAGGCGCGCGCCATCGCCTGGGCCGAAGATCCGAGCAACGAGGACAGCCGCTATGCCCGGGTGCGCGCGCGCAGAGCGCTCGCCGAGCTTGCCCCGCTCGGGATCGGCGCCGAGGGGCTCGCGGCCACCGCCGGCCGCCTCGCCGGCGCCCGCGAGGCGCTGGCGCGCAGCGCCCATGAAGCGGCGCGGGCATATTGCCGCATCGAGGCGGGCGAGGTGGTATTCGCCCCCGCTGCCCTTGACCTGCCCGAAGAGACCCTGGCCCGCCTTGTCGCCCACGCCCTGTGCTGGGTCTCCTCCAGCGAATACCGCCCCCGCCACGCGGCGCTCCTGCGCGTGCTCGCGGGTCTCGGCGCGGGGCGGCGGGCGGTGCTGCATGGCTGCCTGCTCAGCCCCGGGAGGGGCGGCGGCGCGGAGAGGGGCGCAGGCTTCAGGATCGGGCGCGAATATCAGGCGGTTCGTGGCGAAACCGCGCGGCCCGGCGCGCTGTGGGATCGCCGCTGGCGCCTCACCGGCCCCGACCCAGAAGCGCGCATCGGAGCACTCGGAGACGCGCTCGACGAATGCCCCGGCTGGCGCGAAACCGGCCTTTCGCGCGACTGCCTCAGCGCAAGCCCCGCCGCCTTTCGCGCCGATCGCCTGATCGCCGCGCCCCTTGCCGGGCTCGCCAATGGCTGGAGCGCGGCCTTCGCCCCCGCCCGCGGGGATTTTCACGATACGCTTTTATTCCATTGAACCTCACGGATTGATCCCTATTTTAGGCCCAACGCGCGCCGATGCCGGGCCGCGCGCCTTTTGAGGAGAAGCCCCGTGGGTAATAACGCGAGAAATTTCGCCTTCTGGATCGTGCTGTTCCTGCTGATCCTGGCCTTGTTCAACCTGTTTTCCAACGGACAGGGCTCGATGGCCAGCTCCGAGGTGGCCTATTCGACCTTCGTCAAGGCGGTGGAGGGGGGCGAGGTGGCCCAGGCGCGGCTCGATGGCGAGCGCGTGACCTATCGCGGCGCCGATGGCAAGGAATACGTCACCATCGTGCCCCAGGATGCCGGGGTGACCGAGCTTCTGATCGCCAATGACGTGCCGGTGAAGGCCGAGCCTCAGGAGCAGTCGGGGCTGGTCTCGCTGATCTCGCTGCTGCTGCCGGTGCTGATCCTGATCGCCTTCTGGTTCTTCATGATGAATCGGATGCAGGGCGGCGGGCGCGGCGGGGCGATGGGCTTTGGCAAGTCCAAGGCGCGGATGCTGACCGAGCGCGAGGGGCGGGTGACCTTCGACGACGTGGCCGGGATCGATGAGGCCAAGGAGGAGCTCGAGGAGATCGTCGAATTCCTGCGCAACCCGCAGAAATTCTCGCGCTTGGGCGGCACCATCCCCAAGGGCGCGCTGCTGGTCGGCCCGCCGGGCACCGGCAAGACGCTTCTGGCGCGCGCCATTGCCGGCGAGGCGGGGGTGCCGTTCTTCACCATTTCCGGCTCCGATTTCGTCGAGATGTTCGTGGGCGTGGGCGCCAGCCGGGTGCGCGACATGTTCGACCAGGCCAAGAAGAACGCGCCCTGCATCGTCTTCATCGACGAGATCGACGCGGTGGGCCGCTCGCGCGGCATCGGCATCGGCGGCGGCAATGACGAGCGGGAGCAGACCCTGAACCAGCTGCTGGTGGAGATGGACGGATTCGAGGCCAATGAGGGCGTGATCATCATCGCCGCGACCAACCGCAAGGATGTGCTCGACCCGGCCCTGCTCAGGCCCGGGCGCTTCGACCGCCAGATCCAGGTGCCGCTGCCGGACATCAAGGGGCGCGAGAAGATCCTCAACGTGCACGCGCGCAAGGTGCCGCTGGGCCCGGATGTGGACCTGCGCATCATCGCCCGCGGTACGCCGGGCTTTTCCGGGGCGGACCTGGCCAATCTGGTGAACGAAGCCGCCTTGACCGCTGCGCGCCGGGGGCGGCGCTTCGTGGCGATGGAAGATTTCGAACACGCCAAGGACAAGGTGATGATGGGCACCGAGCGCCGCTCCATGGTGCTGACCGACGAGCAGAAGGAAAAGACCGCCTATCACGAGGCCGGTCACGCGCTGGTGGGCATCAAGCTCCCGAAATGCGATCCGGTCTACAAGGCCACGATCATACCGCGCGGCGGTGCGCTGGGCATGGTGATGAGCCTGCCGGAGATGGACAAGCTGACCATGTTCAAGGACGAGGCCGAGCAGCGCATCGCCATGGCCATGGCCGGCAAGGCGGCCGAGATCCACAAATACGGCCCCGACAGCGTATCCTCCGGCCCCGCCGGCGATATCCAGCAGGCCAGCGCGCTGGCCCGCGCCATGGTGATGCGCTACGGCATGTCCGAGAAGGTAGGCAATGTCGATTACGCCGAGGCCGCCGAGGGCTATACCGGGCGCACGGCGGGCTTTTCGGTCTCGGCCAGCACCAAGGAGCTGATCGAAACCGAGGTCAAGCGGATCATCGACGAGGGTTATGCAACGGCCTACAGGATCATCTCGGAAAACGACGAGGAATTCGAGCGCCTCGCCCAGGGCCTGCTCGAATACGAGACGCTCACCGGCGAGGAGATCGAGCGGGTCATGCGCGGCGAGCCGCCCCATGTGGACGAGGATGACGAAGGCGACAAGCCCGACGAGGGCAGCGCCTCGCTTACGGCGATCCCCAGGACCAAGCCGAAGAAGCCGAAGGGCGATGATGGCGGGCTCGAACCCGAGCCCGAACCCACGGCCTGAATCCACGACCCGGGCGCGGCGCGCCGGCTGGGCCTGCCGATGCGCGCACCGCCGGCGGTCGCGGGTGCGTATCCAGGGACATGAGGCCGTCGGTCCAGCGCTCGCCGCCGTGCCCGGATCGCCGTGCCCGGATCGCCGCGCCCGGGTCGTGCGCTGCGGGATCGGCGGGGGCGGCATGTCTGCTCTCCTGCCGGTTATCTGCGCTCTTCCCGCCTCTCCCGTCCCTTCTGCTCCGGATGGGCATGGGGCGGCAGCGGCCGGCCCGCCTTGCCGGCGAGCTGCCTGCGACCGGGGCGGGTCACGGATCGTTCGCAATCCGCCGGCTCGGCCCGCGCCATGCCCGCCTTCGCCAGGCGCGGAAAGAAGGAGAGAGGGAGTCCGCCTATCGGGAGCCTGTCTGCGGATATGAGACCCGGGGCCTGGTTCCGGCCCAGCTGCCGGTGCCCGGAAGCCGCCCCTTGCGCTGCAGGTATTCCATCACCGCGGGCCTGACCGACTGGCTCCCGTCGCCGCGGGCCCGGTCGATGACCCGGCGCAGTTTCGCGAGATCCACCGAGCGCAGCATCGCCTTGACCGGCCCGATCGAGGCCGGGCGCATGGACAGGCAACGCATTCCTATGGCGGCAAAGCAGGCCGCTTCGACCGGGCGCCCGGCATCCTCGCCGCAGAAGGAGAGCGGCGTGCCGGCCTCCTCGCAGCGCTGCACGATCTGTTCGATCATGTTGAGGAAGCTCACGTTCAGCGTGTCGTAGCGCCGGCGCACGCGTTCGTTTTCGCGGTCGGCGGCGTAGAAGAACTGCTTGAGGTCGTTGCCGCCGATGGAGATGAAATCGGCCATCTGGAAAAACTGGCGCGGGGCGAAGATCAGGCTCGGGGTTTCCAGCATGGCGCCGATTTCGAGCTTTTCGGGGATCTTGTGGCCGAGGCGCCTTTCGCCTTCCACGGTGTCCAGCAGCATCTGGCGGGCCTGGCGGAATTCGTCGAACTGGGCGATGAAGGGAAACATCACCGCCAGCGGTCGCCCGCCCGCGCCGCGCAGCATGGCCTGCAGCTGCATGCGCATGATGCCGGGCTTGTCGAGCCCTACCCTGATCGCGCGCCAGCCCAGCGCCGGGTTGGGCTCGTCCTGGGGCTTGAGGTAGGGCAGCACCTTGTCGGAGCCGATATCGAGGGTGCGGAACACCACCCGCTTGCCCTTTGCGGCGTCCATGACGCGCGCATAGGTGGCGGCCAGTTCGCTGCGCCTGGGCATGTTGGGGCGGGTGAGGAACTGAAGCTCGGTGCGAAACAGCCCCACCCCCTCGGCGCCGGAGCTTTCGAGGCTCGGCAGGTCCGCCATCAGGCCGGCATTCATGGTCAGCGTGATGCGCGTGCCGTCGCGGGTCTCGGCGGGCTTGTCGCGCAGGGCGGCGTATTGCTTCTGCGCCTCGTGCTCCATCGCCATCTTGTCGCGAAAGGCGGCGACCACGCTTTCCTCGGGGCGCAGGTGCACGATGCCGCTTTCGCCGTCCACGAGGATATGGTCGCCATTGAGCGCGGTGGTGGTGATCGGGCCCACATGGACCAGCAGCGGGATCGCCAGCGCGCGCGCGACAATGGCGGCATGGGAGGCGACGGAGCCCTCCTCGAGCACCACGCCTTTCAGCTTGCGGCCGTATTCCAGAAGCTCCCCGGGACCGATATTGGTGGCGACAAGGATCGGGTCCTCGGGCATCTCGGCGCCGGTGTCGCGCCCCTGGCCGGTGAGAATGCGCAACAGGCGGTTGGACAGGTCGTCGAGGTCGTGCAGGCGCTCGCGCAGATAGGGATCCGGCACCTGATTCATCCGGGCGCGGGCGGCGGACTGCTCCTTTTCCACCGCCGCCTCGGCGGAAAGGCCGCGGTCGATATCGGCCTGCATGCGGCGGATCCAGCCCCTGGAATTGGCAAACATCCGGTAGGCTTCGAGCACCTGCATCTGCTCCTTGTCCACCGGCCCGCTGCCGGTCGCCATGGACAGCATTTCGTCCACCGACACGCGCAGATGCTCGATCGCCGATTGCAGGCGGTTGAATTCCACCTCGGGGTCGTCGGCGACCGGATTGGTCACCACCACCCGGGGCTCGTGCAGCCAGACATGGCCCTCGGCCACCCCTTCCTGGCCGATTCCGCCGTGAAAGGTCTCGGGGCGCTGGTGGGGCGCGGTAAGCGCCGCGCCCTCGCCGACAAAGGCGCCAAGCTCGGTCATTTCCGCCAGCACCATGGCGACCACTTCGAGGCCATATACCTCGTCTTCGCTGTAGCGGCGCGCCTCTTTCGACTGCACCACCAGCACGCCGAGCGTCTCGCCCAGGCGCTGGATCGGCACGCCGAGGAAGGAGGAGAAGCTCTCCTCTCCCGTCTCGGGCATGTAGCGGAAGCCGCGCATGGCGGGGGCATTGTCGGTATTGATCGGCTGGCGGGTGCGCGCCACCCGCCCCACGAGCCCCTCGCCCACGCGCAGGCGGGTCTGGTGGACCGCTTCGGGGTTCAGCCCCCGGGTGGCGCAGAGCTCGAGCGTCTCGGTATCGCGGAACAGGTAGATCGAGCAGACATCGGCCTGCATCGATTCGGCGATCAGCCGGGTGATTCGGTCCAGCCGCTCCTGGCCGGCCTCGGCTTCGGCCAGCACTTCGCGCAGGGCGCGCAGGAGCTTGCGGCTGTCACTCTCGCGGATCTCGGCCATCTCTCCCCCGTCTTTCGGCAAACCCGGCATTGCCGGTCCTTCGGAATGTCGGTCTGCGCCTGCCGCCGGCATTCCGCCCCGCCACCGGCCCGGGGGCGTGCCGGCCCCTAGGCTGCGCTGCCCGGCTTTTCCAGCTCGAACGCATCATGCAGCGCCTGAACGGCAAGTTCCATATATTTCCGGTCGATCAGCACGGAAATCTTTATCTCCGAGGTTGTGATGACCTTGATGTTGATGCCCTCCTGCGCCAGCACCCGGAACATCTTCGCCGCCACGCCCGATTGCGAGCGCATGCCGATGCCGACCACGCTGACCTTGGCCACTTCGGTATCGGCGACCAGATCGTGGAAGTTGATCTCGCCCGCCGCCTTGGCCTTGTCCATCGCCTTGCGGGCCCGCTCCACCTGCGCCACCGGGCAGGAAAAGGTCATGTCGGTGCGCCCCTCCTCGGAGATGTTCTGCACGATCATGTCCACATTCACCCCGGCCTCGGCCAGCGGCACGAAGATCGCCGCGGCGATGCCGGGGCGGTCGGCGACGCTGATCAGGGTCATCTTGGCCTCGTCGCGCTGATAGGCGACGCCGGAAACGACATTCTGTTCCACGATATCCTCCTCGTCGCAGACCAATGTGCCTGCCCTGGGGTCATATTCCTCGAAGCTCGACAGCACCCTGAGGCGCACCTTGTAGCGCATGGCAAGCTCCACCGAGCGGGTCTGCAGCACCTTGGCGCCGAGGCTGGCGAGCTCCAGCATCTCCTCGAAGGCGATCCGGTCGAGCTTGCGCGCCTTGTCGGTAAGGCGCGGGTCGGTGGTATAGACCCCGTCCACATCGGTGTAGATGTCGCAGCGCACCGCGTCAAAGGCGGCGGCAAAGGCGACCGCGGTCGTATCCGAGCCGCCGCGCCCCAGCGTGGTGATGCGCCCGTCCGCGCCCAGCCCCTGAAAGCCCGCCACCACCGCTACCTGCATGTCCTCGTCGAACTTGGCGAGGATGTTGTCGGTGGGGATGTCGGTGATGCGTGCGGCGGCGTGGTCCGAAGTGGTCAGGACCGGCACCTGCCAGCCCAGCCAGGAGCGCGCGCAGATATCCATCTGCTGCAGGCGCAGCGCCATCAGCCCGGCGGTGACCTGCTCGCCGGAGGAGACCACGGCATCGTATTCGCGCGCATCGTAAAAGGGCGCGGTCTCTTCGACCCAGCCGACCAGCTCGTTGGTCTTGCCGGACATGGCGCTGACGATCACGATCACCCGGTGGCCATTGGCCACTTCGCGCGCCACCCGCTTGGCGGCGCGCGAAGTGGCCAATGGCCACCGGGTGATCGTGATCGTC
>JALTZY010000280.1:1234-2192 GCA_027045905.1 Paracoccaceae bacterium | reverse complement strand
TCGGCCTCGCGGGCGATGCGCTCGCGCAGGCGACAGCGCATGCCACACTTGCGCACCGGGCGGGTGCCCTCGCAGGTGCCGCCGAACTTGCGTTCGGCCTCCGCCAGCTCGCGCGATCGGGTGGCAACGCGACTGAAGATGTTGGTGAGATTCTGCGCAACGTTGCGGATGCGGTCGCTGGCCTGCAGGGCGTCCCGATTCATGTAGGCGGCAATGCCGGCAGAATCGTTGAACACGCGATAGGAGCCGGAAGCGAACAGAATGGACGTGAAGGTGGCTCCCGCCGCCATCATGAGCGCCAGCAGGCGCACATGCGGCCCCAGCGGACGCCAGGAAAAGAACCGCTCCCACATCTCCAGCACAAGGAACTGGATCATCATCGTCAGTATGAAAGCCATGAACCACGGAAACCAGTCGATGATCCAGACAGGAATCTGATCGGGAATGATGGCGGCCAACTGTTGCATGCTGGCCTGAAGCACGGCAAGCAGGCCGACGCCAGTGGTGACGCCGGACACTGCGCTCATGAAATATTTGATGATGACGAGGCTGCGCGGCAGGTTCTGCCGTTTTGCCAGAGTGTAGGCCTTTTCGTTTCCCGGTGTCATGCGCATGTCCATTGGCCATCAGTTTGCATTCAGGAACCCGGCGGCAAGGGCGATCATGCGAAATGGCCATGCCCTGCCGTCTTCGGACAGAGGCAGGCCGGGCCTTTCCGTTTCCGCCCGGGCATAGGCCAGGTAATGTCGTCCCCGGCAGGTGAAGGTGGCGATGATGATTTTTGCCCGGGCCTCGTTGCTGCGGGTGGTTTCCACCGTGCCGGTCTTGCCGATGCCGGGCGCGCAGCCGGCTTGCATGAGCGCCCGTTTCAGGCGCCGCAGCGTGCCGTTCCACGGGCTGGCCAGCAGAGCGCGGGCCGCCTGCAGGGGGCTGAGCGCCCTGCCGGCAAAGGCTGCAT
>JALTZY010000280.1:0-1224 GCA_027045905.1 Paracoccaceae bacterium | reverse complement strand
AACACTGCCGGTTCCGTCAGGCGTTCGGAAACGGCCAGGCCGCGCGTTCTGGCGTCCAGCATGGCCCAGTTGCGCACCAGCAGATGGGGCGAAATCGTAACTTCATAGCCCAGCGCCATGCCAGGCGGCGAAACAGGCCGTGTCACCATATAGCCAAGAGAGGCGAAGTATTCTGCCAGCTTCCTTGTGCCCAGTTTCTGCACCGCCCAGATGAATGGCAAATTCATGGAGCGCGCCAGCGCCATGCCGATGGGCACCATGGCCCTGCCGGTGCAAACGGCCTGCCCCCTGTCGCCGCCGGCATTGACCAGCTTGCCATATTTGCGGTTGCATAGGACTGTCAGCCCGGCCTGATGCGCCCGCAGGGCGATCCATGGCTTGTTGAGCGATCCTTGTGGCTGACGGCCGTCGTTGCGCAGCGCCGCATGATTGGTGGCGTAGGCAAGGCGCAACAGCGCCCGGCCGGCGGCGTCCACCTCATAAACCGCCAATACCGCCTGCATATCCGGGCCAATGGCGCCATAGCGGGAGATATGATTGAGCAGGCGTTGCTGCGGCCGGATCAGCAAAGTGGTGCGAACACGGTCCCGCAACGCCATGTTCAAGGCTTTTGCCTCGTCCAGCAGCAGCCGGGACATACCCGGATGAAGCCGCGAATAAGGCAGCATGCTGAAAATCTGCCTTCCCCCGATGGTGTGAAGGTGCAGCCGGGCTGCCCACCGCCCTATCCTCTGTTGCTCCAGGGCAAGTTCCTGCCGGGAAATCCAGCCCTCGCGGAACAGTCGCCGCAGGCATTTGTTGCGAGCGCGTTCCTTTATCCTGTTCAGGATCTTGCGCTGAATTTCCCAGTGCCTCGCGCGGCTGCGCCGCCCGAGCAGCGGATAGCGCAGGCTGGCCGCCCAAATGCAGGCCTCTGCCGGTGACAGTTTGCCGAAGCGCTTACCGAACAGAAGACGCGGGCATTCGCTGCCGGCAATGTCCAGCCCGGCGCCGGAGCGGCCCGTGGAGGTCATGCAAACGGAATGCTCCAGCACGAAACGCAGCCGCGCCCTGTCGTCACGCAGATGCGTGGTGGCATAAATCATCGTGGCGGCATAGTTGTAGAGCTTCATCGGGTGGCGCAGCCAGCCACGGGGCTGGCCAATCAGCAGCTCCACCGAGGAAATCAGGGGATTGCTGCCGCCAACGTTCCCCAGGCTGCTCACCGCCCGCAACGGCCCACGG
>JALTZY010000279.1 GCA_027045905.1 Paracoccaceae bacterium | reverse complement strand
AATGGCCCAGCGCATAGGCGGTGGAACTGACCGCGCCGCGAAACAGCACCGCGAGGTAGAAGATCAGGAACCAGATGGTGAAGAAATCCACCCAGGCCTTGCGCCGCGGGCTCCAGTTGCCATAGAATAGGTCCATGCGCACATTGGCGCCGAGCTGGATCGAATAGGGCCCGCCCAGCATGTAATAGGCCACCAGCGCGAACTGGGCCACTTCCAGGGTCCATCTGGAGGGCAGGAAGAAGGTCTTGGAGATCGACGACCACAGCAGCACCGCGACCATGAAAAAGATGAAATACATCATCAGCCGGCCGATGCGGCGATTGAAACGGTCAACCCAGCGGATATAGGCCAGTGCTACTTTCGGCATGCGCCTGCCTCCTTCCCTCCTGCCTGCATGTCCACGGCGGCGTCCGCCCCTCTGCCCAGCACATCGCCCAGGGCCGCGGCCAGGAGCGGGTCGAGCCAGGCGCTGACGCGCGCAAGCCCCGCCGCATCCGCCACGAGATCGTTGCGCACTTCGATCATCACGTTCGGGATGCCGCGGGCGATGCCGTGGATCTTCAGCGAATGGGTCACCCCGTCGGCCGGCCCGTAGGGCTCGTTGCGGCGGATGTCATAGGGGGCGCCCTGCCCTGCCCGGCCCAGGACCGCATCCGCAAGGCGGCTGTCGCTGTCGTGAAGCACGCCGATTTCCACCTCGCGCCGCCGGCCTTCATAGACCGGGGTGAAGGTGTGCATGGTGATGAGCGCCCGCGCCCCGGAGGCGTCCAGCACCCGGCCCACCTCGGCGATGAAGGGGCGATAGATTTGGTCGATCCGCGCCTGCCGGGCGCGCGCGTCGAGATCGCGGTTGCCCGGCACGGCGTAGATCTCGCTCTGTTCGCGGATGGCGCCGGGGGAGTCCGGCGGACGGTTGCAATCATAGAGCAGGCGCGAAACCCCCGCCGTCACCAGCGGCGCGCCCAGATGGCGCGCGAGCGAGCGGGCCAGTTCCAGCGCGCCGGGGTCCCAGGCCGCATGGCTCAGCCGGGCCTCCTCGCTCAGCCCCAGCCTGCCGAATCGGGCCGGAAAGGCCGCCGAGGCATGTTCGCACAGCACCAGCGCGGGCGCGGGCACCTGCCCGGGCTCGAATCCCTCGGTCCTGACCACTTCGCTGTCGCGGTTTTCGTCCATCTCCCCCCCAACTCTGAACTATTTGTTTCAGAGCCGGGAGCCATGTCAACATGTTTTCGCAGAAACCCCTTCGCAGGAAGCCGCGCAAAACCTATACTGACCGCAGTTCGACCCCATTCAGGCCACCATGACCAGCCAGACCACACGCGAACTCCTGAAGCGCGCCGAGCCCGACCTGACCCGGGCCGAGCGCCAGCTCTGCGCCACGCTTCTGCACAATTACCCCATGTCCGGGCTCGGCTCGATCACCCGACTGGCCGAGAAGGCCGGGGTCTCCACTCCCACCGTGGTACGCATGGTGCAGAAGCTGGGCTTTTCCGGCTTTCCCGCCTTTCAGGCCGCGCTGCGCGACGAGCTCGAGGCGCAGATATCCGGCCCCATCGCCAAGCACGAAAGCTGGGCCGGACAGGCACCCGAGGAGCACCTTCTCAACCGCTTCACCGAATCGGTGATCGGCAATATCCGCCAGACCCTGGCCCAGATCGACCCGGCGCGCTTCGACGAGGTGGCGGCGCTTCTGGCCGACGGGGGGCGCAGGCTGTTCGTCACCGGCGGGCGTATCACCCGCACCCTGGCGGAATATCTGTTCATGCATCTGCAGGTGATCCGCCCCGGGGTGAGCCTGGTCCCCGCCACTTCCAATGCCTGGCCCCACGCGATGCTGGACATGGGAGAGGGCGACGTGCTGGTGGTCTTCGACGTGCGCCGTTACGAAAACACCGCCCTCAAGATGGCCAAGCTGGCCAGCAAGCGCGGCCTCAAGGTGGTGCTGATCACCGATCAGTGGCAAAGCCCGGTGGCCAAACACGCCGCCTGTACCTTCAATTGCCGCATCGAAGCCCCCTCGGCCTGGGATTCGATGGTGGTGGTGATGCTGTTTTGCGAGACCCTCGTCGCCGCGGTGGAAAACCGCACCTGGGAGCGCACGAAGGCGCGGATGAGCGAGCTCGAAGAGCTGTTCGACGCTACCAGGATATTCCGCAAGTTCGTGTGAGTCGCGCCCCCGCCCGGACGCACCC
>JALTZY010000278.1 GCA_027045905.1 Paracoccaceae bacterium | reverse complement strand
CCTTTGCCATAAGCGAGGCGGAGTTGCGCGAGGTCCATGGCGCGGCGATTGCCTGGCAGGAGGTATGCACCTGGGACAGCCGCGCGCGCCGGGTGGTGGCGCGACGCCAGGAGCGCTTCGGCGCGCTGGTGCTGGACGAGCGCATCTGGCGCGATGTGCCGGGCGAGGCGGTGGCCGCGGCCATGCTCGAAGGCGTACGCGAACTGGGCCTCAATCCCGGCGATGCCGCGCGCCGCCTGATCGCCCGGGTCAAGCTTTTGCGCGCCGCTGGCGAGGACATGCCCGACATGTCCGAAACCGGGCTGATGGCGCGGCTCGAAGAGTGGCTCGCGCCGCATCTCGCGGGCGTGAAAAGCGCCGAGGACTGGAAGCGGTTCGACCTGCTTCCTGCCCTGCAGGCGATGCTGAACTGGCAGCAGCGCCAGCGCCTCGATCAGCTGGCCCCGGCCCATTTCGTGACCCCGCTGGGGCGCAGGGTGGCGGTGGATTACAGCGGCGAGAGGCCGCAGATATCGGTGCGCCTGCAGGAGATGTTCGGGGTCACGGAGCATCCGCATGTGGCCGGAAAGCCCCTGCGGATCACCCTGCTTTCGCCGGCGCAGCGCCCGGTGCAGACCACCAGCGACCTGCCGGGCTTCTGGCGCACGGGTTACGGGGATGTGCGCAAGGAGATGCGCGGACGCTATCCGAAACATCCCTGGCCGGAAGATCCGGCCGCGGCTGCGCCTGCCACCGGCACCGGACGGCGTTCCTGAGGGTTCGCAGGGGCGCTGGCGTGCCCTTCCGGCCTTCTTCCCCCTTCCCCGCGCCCGCGTGACCCGGCCGGGATGCTCAGAAGCGCGCCGGATCGGCCGGGTAGATGCCCAGTATCTCGATATGGTTGGTGAAATAGTCGAGCTCCTCCAGCGCCCGGCGCACGCCCGGATCTTCGGGGTGGCCCTCGATATCGGCATAGAAGCGGGTGGCGGTGAAGGAGCCGTCGATCATGTAGCTTTCCAGCTTGGTCATGTTCACGCCATTGGTGGCAAAGCCGCCGAGCGCCTTGTAGAGGGCGGCGGGGATGTTGCGCACTTCGAAGACGAAAGTGGTGATCATGCCGTGGCTGCCGCGCCGGCGCCGGTCCAGTTCCCTGCCCATGATGACGAAGCGGGTGGTGTTGTGACCGTGGTCTTCAATGTCGCGCGCGAGAATCTCGAGCCCGTAGATCTCGCCGGCCAGGGCGCTGGCCAGCACGCCCTGGCTGCGGTCGCCGCTGCGCGCCAGTTCGGCGGCGGCGCCGGCGCTGTCCGCGGCGGCGTGGCCGCGGATGCCGTGAGCGGCGAGGAAGCGGGCGGACTGGGGCAGCAGCACCAGGTGGGCGCGTATGTCGGTGATATCCTCTATCCTGGCGCCGGGCAGGCCCAGCAGGCAGATACGCACCCGCACGAAGGCCTCGTCCTGGATGTGCAGGCCGCTTTCGGGCAGCAGGCGGTGGATATCGGCAACCCGGCCGTAGGTGGAATTCTCGATCGGCAGCATTGCCAGTTCGGCGGCGCCGGTCCTGACCGCTTCGATCACCTCTTCGAAGGTTTCGCATGGCAGCACGTCCATTTCCGGGCGCGCTTTCTCGCAAGCCTCGTGCCCATAGGCGCCAAGCTCTCCCTGAAAGGCTATTTTCGGTTTCATTTTCACGACTTTCCACCCGTCTGGCCCGCAAAGGGCGTTTGGTCGCGCCTCATACAGCTTGAAAAGTGGTAAGGGAAGCGGTTAGAAGGCGACTGAAATCCAGAGCATACGGAACGCAGCATGTCCAAATCTATGACAACGACCAAAATCGCCGGCGGGGTTCTTTCGGCCCTGCTCGTTTTTCTGCTCGGGAACTGGGCGGCGAAATCCTTCTATTCCACCGCCGGCGGGGGGCATGGCGAGGAGGCTCCGGTGCGCGGCTATGCGGTCATGGCCGAGGAGGCCGACGGCGCGGCCGAGGCCGAGGCCGAGGCGGAAGTTTCGCTGGCCGACCTGCTGGCGGCTGCGGATGCTCAGAAGGGGGAGAAGCTGTTTGGCAAGTGCAAGGCTTGCCACAAGCTGGAGGATGGCAAGAACGGGGTCGGCCCGCACCTGTTCGGCGTGTACGGGCGTGCCGTGGCCTCGGTCGAGGGTTTCGCCTATTCGGCGGCCCTGACCGGGATCGAAGGCAGCTGGACGGCGGAGGCGCTGTTTGCCTGGCTGGAAAATCCGAAGGCCTTTGCCCCCGGCAACAAGATGAATTTCAAGGGTCTGCCCAAGGAAACCGACCGGGCCAACATGATCGCCTACCTGGCGACCATCGGCGGGGACGGGCTCGATCTGAGCGGCATGGAGGGCGCGGCGGCGCCGAGTGAGGTGCCCGCGGCCATGCAGGAAGAGGCAGCGCCGGCAACCGAGACCGCCGAGGCGCCGGCAGCCGGGGCTCCGGCAAGCGAATCGACCGAAGCGCCGGCGGCCGAGACCGCTGCCGCCGATGCGGCCCCTGCAGCCAGGGAAGCCGCTCCGGAGGCCGGGAATGCCGGCGCGCAAACCGCCGACGCAGCCACGCCCGCGGCCGATGCGGCTCCCGCGCCCGCCGCCGAGCAGACTGCCCTGGCCGGCGATCCGGAAGCCGGCGCCAAGGTGTTCCGCAAGTGCAAGGCCTGCCACGCGGTGGAGCCGGGCACGAACAAGGTCGGCCCGTCGCTGTTCGGCGTCGTCGGTGCCGAGGTCGCGTCGGTCGAGGGCTTCGGCTATTCCGCCGCCATGAAGGCGCTGGGCGGCAGCTGGACCCCCGAGCGACTGGCCGAATTCCTGACCAAGCCCAAGGACATGGTGCCGGGCACGAAGATGAGCTTTGCCGGCCTGCGCAAGGAAGCCGACCGCGAAAACATCATCGCTTATCTGGCGACGCTGAAATAGGGAAACAAGCCTTCGGGCTGGGCAGGAGGGCCGTCCGCGGGGCGGCCTTTTCGCTGGGTGTTTTGCGGATGCTTGGCAAGGCGGAGGCGTACTGGTAGGTGCAGCGGCGCAAGGGCCATGACCGGCAGCGGAGGAAGGCGGATGCGCACGGAGCAGCTTTCAGGCGACGCGGCGGGCCTCGCCCGGGCCGGGGCTCTGCTGGCCGGGGGCGCGCTGGTGGCCTTCCCGACCGAGACCGTTTACGGGCTGGGGGCGGATGCACGAAACGGCCGCGCCGTGGCGCGCATCTACGAGGTCAAGGGGCGCCCCGTCTTCAACCCGCTGATCGTGCATGTAGCTTCGCTCGAGGCGGCCCGCGCCATTGCCCGCTTCGACGAGACCGCCGAGTGCCTGGCCGAGGTCTTCTGGCCCGGCGCGCTGACCCTGGTCCTGCCGCTCAGACCGGAGGCCGGTCTGTCGCCGCTGGTCACGGCGGGGCTTGAGACCGTCGCCCTGCGCCTGCCGCAATCGCCGCTGGCGCGCGCCTTGCTGGCCGAGGCGGGCTGCCCCGTCGCCGCCCCGTCGGCCAACCCGTCCGGGCGGCTCAGTCCGACGACGGCGGCGCATGTGCTGGCCGGGCTTGGCGGGCGCATCGAGGCGCTGCTCGATGGCGGCCCGGCGCCGGTCGGGATCGAGAGCACCATTGTCGGGCTGCACCCGGCCCCGGCCCTGCTGCGTCCCGGGGGCGTGCCGGCCGAAGCGGTGGAGGCCTGCCTCGGCCAGCCCCTTCAGTCCCCGCAGCCCGGCGAAAAGCCCAGTTCGCCGGGGCAGCTCGCCTCGCATTACGCGCCGCGCGCCCGCCTGCGGCTGAATGTCACCGCGCCACGCCCCGGGGAGCGGCTGATGGGCTTCGGCCCGACCGGCGAGGCGGCGCTGAACCTGTCGCCCTCGGGGGATCTGCGCGAGGCGGCGGCCAACCTGTTCGGCCATTTGCATCTGCTGGACCGGGAAGAAGGGCCGATTGCGGTCTCGCCGATCCCAGAGGCGGGGCTGGGCCGGGCGATAAACGACCGCCTGCGCCGGGCGGCTGCCCCGCGCGGCTGATGCGGCAGATTCCGCCGCGGCGGAAGCTCTGCGAAGGTCTGCTGTCTCCGCCCGCGGCTCAGGCGTGCCCGCCCGTGCCTGCCAGCGCCAGCGGGCTGATGCCGAGCCTGGCCAGGGCGGCTTCCCATTTGTCGGCATTGGCGGTTTCGAAGACGATGTCCTGGTCCGCCTCGGCGGTCAGCCAGGCATTTTCCCGAAGCTCGCCTTCCAGCTGCCCGGGGCCCCAGCCGGCATATCCCAGCGCCGGCAGGCAGACGCGGGGGCCGTGCCCCCTGGCGATATCCTCCAGGACCTCCCGGGTGGCGGTCATGGCGAAGGCATCGCTCACCCTCAGGGTGCCGCTGTCGATCCCGTATTCGCCCGAATGCAGCACGAAGCCCCGGCCCGTCTCTACCGGCCCGCCGTAGAATATGGGCTGGCGGGAGGTTTCTCCCCCGCCCGGGATGCCCAGCTGCTGCAACAGGTCGCCGAGGCTGATGTCGCTGGCCGGCTTGTTTACCACCAGTCCCATCGCCCCCTCGGGGGAATGGGCGCAGATGAAGACCACCGAGTGGTCGAATCGCGGGTCCAGCATTCCGGGCATGGCGATCAGCAGCTTGCCGGTGAGATTCGTGCTCGCGTTTTCCATACCGTTAAACTTGGGGCGGGCGGCGCGATTTGCAAGGGGCGTGGGGCGGCAGGCGGAAGAGGCCGGCGGCTATCGGGCATTGAAGGTGAAAAGCGCCACCCCGTTCAGCCGGTGGTCGTCGATCAGGGCTCTTGCCCGTTCGCTGGTCAGCCACTCCTCGAGTCGGGCGGTCTTTGCGGCATCGACATGGGCAAAGCGCGCCGGGTTGACCGGCAGGAAGGCATATTGGTTGAACAGCGCCGCATCGCCGGAAAAGAGGATCTCCAGCGCGCCCTTGTTGCGAAAGGTCAGCCAGCTGGCGCGGTCGGTGAGCACATAGGCATTCAGGCCCGAAGCGATATTGAGGGCGGTACCCATGCCTGCCCCGACCGCCTTGTACCAGGCCACCGGCCGGGCATCGGTGCCTATGCCGGCCTCCTGCCACAGTTCGAGCTCGCGCCGGTGAGTACCGCTGTCATCGCCCCGGCTGACGAAGGGGGCGCGGGCTTTGGCGATGCGCCCGAGGGCTCCGGCGGCGCTGTCCGCTTCCCGAATTCCCGCCGGGTCATTGCGCGGGCCGACGAGGACGAAGTCGTTATACATGATTTCGCGCCGATGCGTGGCCACGCCCTCGGCCACCAGCGCCTCTTCCAGGGGGCGGGCGTGGATCATGATCGCATCCACGTCGCCGGCCCGCGCCAGCCCCGCCGCCTGCCCGGTGCCCACCACCAGCAGGTCGATCCCGAAACCCAGATCTTCTTGAGCTGCCGGCAGCAGTACCGCCGCCAGGCCCGAATTGCGAAAGGTGGTAGTGACTGCCCAGCGCAGATTGCCGGCCTGCGCCGGCAGGGCGGCGAGCAGCAGGAGCAGAGCCGGAAGGCAACGCCGCGCGCCCCTCACCGGACGATCTCCCCATTGAGAAAGGCCCGGGCCTCCCCGGTCCTGGGCGCCTCGAAAAACCGCCCTGCGGGGCCGGATTCGTGGATCTTCCCATGGACGACGAACAGAACTTCGTCGGCAAGCCGCCGGGCCTGGCCGAGGTCATGGGTGGTCATGACGATGCGCGTACCCTCCCGCCGGGCCGCCTGCAGGATCTCCTCGATCGCATGGGTCGCGGCGCCGTCGAGATTGGCACAGGGCTCGTCCAGCAGCAGGAGTTCCGGTTCGCGCACCAGCGCGCGCGCCAGTGCCAGCTTCTGGCGTTCGCCGCCCGAAAGGCCGCGCGCCGGGTGCTCGCCCAGCGCGGCGAGACCCACCCGCTCGAGCCAGTGCGCCGCCCGGGCGCGTGCCGCCGTCCTGCCCAGGCCATGCAGGCGCAGGGGATAGGCGAGATTTTCCAGCACCGAGCGGCGCAGCATTACCGGGGTCTGGAAGACGAAGCCCTGGCGCGCTCGCAGCCCCTCCGGCGCTCCCTGCCATCTGAGCTCTCCTGCCGACAGGGGCAGCAGGCCGTGCAGCATCTTCAGAAGGCTGGTCTTGCCGGCACCATTGGGGCCGATCACGCAGGTCAGCCCGCGCCCTGCGATCACCAGGTCCACGGGCCCGGCCACCCGTTTGCCGGCCCGCTCGGCCTGCGCCGCGCGCAGCTCCAGCGGCAGAAGGCCCCGGCTGCCGGCCCGCCGGCTCATGGGTGCGTCCCCCGGTTCCGGGCGATCAGGTGCATCGCCGCCGTGACCGTCAGAGCCAGCGCGATCAGCACCAGGCCCAGCCCCAGCGCCAGGGCGAAATTCCCCCGGCTTGTTTCCAGCGTGATGGCGGTGGTCAGCACCCTTGTGGCATGGTCGATATTGCCGCCCACGATCATGATCGCTCCCACCTCGCCGATGCCCCGGCCGAAGCCCGCCAGGGCGGCGGTGAGCAGCCCGTGGCGGCCCTCCCACAGGAGCGTGCCCATCTGCTGGGTGGGGGTTGCGTCCAGCGAAGTCAGCATCTCGGCATATTCCTCCCACAGGTCTCCCATCACCTGCAGCCCGATCGAGGCGATCAGCGGCAGCAGGATGAAGACCTGGGCGAGAATCATCGCCCAGGGCGTGAACAGGAGCCCCAGCACTCCGAGCGGCCCCGAGCGTGACAGGAGCAGATAGACGAAGAGCCCCACCACCACCGGCGGCAGGCCCATCAGCCCGTTGAGCACGATGACCACCGCACGACGTCCGCAAAAGTCGCGCACCGCCAGCCATGCCCCCAGCGGCAGCCCGATCAGCGAGGCAACCAGCACCGCGCTCAGGGTTACCGCAAGCGAGCGCAGGGAGATTTCGACCAGGTAGGGGTCAAGCGTGAACACCAGCACCGCCGCCGCGCCCAGTCCGTCGAGGATCTCGCCCATGGTGCCCCTGGTCCCGCCTTGTGCCCCGGTGTGCTCCGGTCCTGCCTTCCTTCGCGGCAGGGTAGGGGGCTTGGGCGGGGATTTCCAGAGCCTTGTGAAAGGAGTGGCAGATGCCGCCTCAGCCACCGAGGCAGCCGGCCACTGCCCGCCCGGTGTCGCGCAGCAGTTCCGCATAGAGACCGGGTCCGGGCGCGAGCGCCGCGCCCAGCGGATCGGCGAGAAGGATGCGCGGCATGTTGCGCCCGGCGAAGATGGTGCGGATCAGGGCTTCGTCGAGCGGTGGTTCGGCCAGAACGCAATCGATACCCTGCGCTGCGACCAGCCTTTGCAGGGCGTAAAGATGCGCCGGGGCGGGGCGCTTGGCCTCGCTGAGGAGGATCGCCGCGCTTTCGGGCAGGGAGAAGCGGCGCTCGAAATACTGCCAGGAATCATGGCTTGCCAGATAGGGCCGGGCGGGCAGGGCAGCGAACAGGGCGTGCAGCTCGCGATCCAGGGCGGCGATTTCGGTGCGGGTCCGGGCGGCATTGTGCGCGTAGGCGGCGGCATTCACCGGGTCGGCCCTGGCCATGGCGGCTTCGATCGCCTCCAGCCAGGTCAGCGCGTTTTCGGGATCCAGCCAGAGATGCGGGTCGAGGCTGCCGGGCACCACCCCGGGTCCGGTCCCGCTGCGCAGGGGCCATTTCACCAGCCCCGGCGCTTCGGACAGGGTGATGACGCGCCCCGTCCCCGACAGCGCGGCCAGGGGGCGCTCGAGCCAGGGGGTCAGGGCCGGGCCGATCCAGAACACCAGATCCGCTCCGGCCAGGGCCCCGGCCTCGGAGGGGCGCATGGAATAGTGGTGCGGCGAAGCCCCGGGAGGCAGCAGCAGCACCGGCTCCGCCCGCCCCCCGGCGACTGCCGCGACCAGCGCATGAACCGGGGCGATGTCGGCGACGATGCGCAGCTGTTCGGTGCGCGCGGGCAGCGCGGCCAGCAGCAGCAGAGCGACAAGGATCAGGCGCTGCATCCGTGTCCTCCGGTCCTCGTTCGTTCGTTTGCCCTTGATAAAGGGTTATATTATAACATATCAAGATCCCAGCGAAGAAAGGAGGCCCATGGGCGAGGCCGGCTTTGCCACCCATGACCACAGCGGCTGTATCGAGGCCGGGCTGGCCCGGGCCGGGCGTATCTGCACGGCGGCCGGGGTCCGGCTCACGCCGATCCGCCGCCGGGTGCTGGAGATACTGCTCGCCGAGCACCGGGCCATGGGCGCCTATGAGGTGCTCGACCGCCTTGCCCGCGAAGGTCACCCGGCCCAGCCGCCGGTGGCCTATCGAGCGCTGGATTTCCTCGTGCGCCACGGGCTCGCGCACAGGATCGAGCGGCTCAATGCCTTCATCGCCTGCAGCCATTCCGGGCGCGACCATGCGCCGGTCTTCCTGATCTGCCGCGCCTGCGGGGCGGTGGCCGAGGCCGGCTGGCAGCCCGGGGGCGGGCAGATCGGCGCCGCCGCCCGGGCCCACGGCTTCCGCGTCGAAGCGGTGGTGGCCGAGGCGCTGGGCACCTGCCCCAATTGCCGCGCGGCCGCCCCATGAGGCTGCTCCGGGTCCGGGGGCTCAGCGTCAGCCTGGGCGGGCGGCGGGTGCTCGAGGGCGTGGATCTCGCCATCGCGCCCGGCGAGATCGTCACCATCGTCGGGCCCAACGGCTCGGGCAAGTCCACGCTGCTGCGCGCCCTGATCGGCGCCGTGCCTGCCGCCGCCGGCATCATCGAGCGCCAGAGCGGGCTGCGCATGGGCTATGTGCCGCAGAAGCTCGCGCTCGATTCCTCGCTGCCGCTGAAGGTGCGCCACTTCCTCGACCTGCCGCGCCCGGTCTCGCCCGGCGAGAGGGCGCGCGCGCTGGACGAGGCCGGGGCGGGCGGGCTCGAGGAGCGCCAGCTGGCGGCGCTTTCGGGCGGGCAGCTGCAGCGGGTGCTGCTCGCGCGCGCGCTGCTCGGCCGCCCGCAACTGCTGCTGCTGGACGAAGCCACCCAGGGGCTCGACCAGCCGGCGGCGGCCAATTTCTACCGCCGGATCGAAGCCCTGCGCAACCGCACCGGCGCCGCGATCCTGATGGTCAGCCACGAGCTGCATGTGGTGATGAGCGCATCGGACCGGGTGATCTGTCTCAATGGTCATGTCTGCTGCGCCGGCAAGCCCGAGCAGGTCGCCTCCGCGCCCGAATACCGCGCCCTGTTCGGCACCGGCACCGGCGGCGCGCTGGCGCTTTACCGCCACGAGCACGACCACGCGCATGAGCACGAGCACCATCACCCCCATGGGCACGACCGCCCCCACGCGCATGAACACCACCACGACCACCACGGGGAGCACGCCCCATGAGCCTGCTCCTCGCCCCCTTCATGCTGCGCGCCGCACTGGCCGCCACCGGCGTCGCACTGGCCGCGGCCCCGCTCGGCGCTTTCGTGGTGTGGCGGCGCATGGCCTATTTCGGCGATGCCATATCCCACGGAGCGATGCTCGGCGTGGCGCTGGCGCTGGCGGCGTCGCTGCCGGTCTTCTGGGGGGTGCTGGCGGTCACGCTCGTGCTGGCGCTCGCGGTGGCGGCGCTCGCCGGGCGGGGCGTGCCGGTGGATACGCTTCTGGGGGTTGCGGCCCACGGGGCGCTTGCCCTTGGGCTGGTGGCGGTCTCCTTCGTGCCGGGGGTGCGCATCGACCTCATGGCCTATCTCTTCGGCGACGTGCTGGCGGTGGGCGGTGCCGACCTTGCGCTGATCTGGGCCGGCGTGGCGCTGCTGCTGGGGCTGGTGGCCTGGCGCTGGCGGGCGCTGCTGCTGAGCGCGGTGGACGAAGACCTTGCCATCGCCAGCGGCCTGTCGCCCCGGCGCGAGCGCCTGACCCTGATGCTCGCGCTGGCCCTGCTGGTGGCGTTTTCGCTCAAGGTGGTGGGGGCGCTGCTGATCTCGGCCCTGCTGATCCTGCCCGCCGCCGCCGCTCGCCCGCTTGCGCGCGGGCCGGGGCGGATGGTGGCTATCGCCATGGGGATCGGCGCGGCCTCGGCGCTGGGCGGGCTGGCGCTGGCCGCGCTCGCCGACAGCCCGGCCGCGCCCAGCATCGTCAGCCTTGCGACGCTCGCCTTCCTGCTCACCCACGGGCTGGACAGCCTCCGGCGCTGAGGCGATTGCCAGCGGGGCCAATAGGCGCTACCCATCGCCAAAAGCCAGGGATACCGCCATGCTCATCGCCCAGATCAGCGACCTCCACCTGCCCGGCGAAGGGCGCCTGACCTATGGCCATGTGGACATGGCGGGCGCGCTCGCGCGCGTGGTCGCCCATGTCAATGCCCTCACTCCTCTGCCCGATCACGCCATTATCACCGGCGACCTGACCGACAGCGGCACGCCGGAGCAGACCCGCCAGGCCCGCGCCCTGCTCTCGGCGCTCGCCTGCCCCCATACGGTGCTGCCGGGCAACCACGACCAGCGCGAGAGCCTGCGTGCCGGGATGCCGCCCGAGACCCTGCCCGCCGCCCCCGGCCGCTTCGGCGGCAAAGGCCGCGCCCTGTTCGCGACCGATGAACCACAGCA
>JALTZY010000277.1 GCA_027045905.1 Paracoccaceae bacterium | reverse complement strand
GCCCGCAAGAGGTCAAAGGCGATTGACATTCTGCCGGGGCAATGGCCACTTCACGCAAGGGAGGCGAGATGCGGCTATCGGAGAGAATTACCGGACTGACCGGCAGCCGGGGAGACGGCTGGGGACTCTTCCTGCGCGCCCGCGCCATGATCGCGGCGGGAACCGAGGTGGTGGAACTGACCATCGGCGAGCATGACATCGCCACGCCCCCGGCCATCCTCGCCGCCATGGACCGGGCGGCGCGCGGCGGGCATACGGGCTATGCGCCGGTACCAGGCACGGAGGCCTTGCGCGATACGGTGGCGGCGCGGGCGGCGGCGCGCACCGGGATTGCGACCGGGCGCGAAAACGTCCTGATCACCCCGGGCGGGCAGGCCGCTCTCTTCGCCGCCCATGCAGCGGTGTGCGATGCCGGGGACGCGGCGCTGTTCATCGACCCCTATTATGCCACCTACCCGGGCACGATCCGCGCCGTCGGGGCGAAACCGGTAGCGGTGGCGGCGCGAGCGGAAGACGGCTTTCAGCCGGATGCGGCAGCGCTCGGGGCAGCGCTGGAGGCGGCGGGGGCGCGGGCGCGCTCGCTGCTGATCAACACGCCCAACAACCCGACCGGAGTCATCTATACCCGCGACACGCTCGAGGCCATCGCCCGGCTCTGTGCGCGCCATGACCTGTGGCTGATCAGCGACGAGGTCTATGACAGCCAGGTCTGGCAGGGCTCCCACCTGAGTCCGCGCGCGCTTGCGGGCATGGCCGGGCGCACCCTTGTCGTGGGCTCGATGTCCAAGAGCCATGCCATGACCGGCTCGCGCATCGGCTGGATCGTGGGGCCGCAAGAGGCGATTGCCCACCTGACCGCCCTCGCCACCCACACCACCTATGGGGTACCGGGCTATATTCAGGAGGCGGCCCTGTTCGCGCTGGAGCAGGGCGCGGCGCTAGAAGCGGAGATCGCCGCGCCCTTTGCACGCCGGCGCGAGATCGTCATGGAGATGGCCGCGGCGCAGAATACGGTCAGGATGCTCCCTTCCGAAGGGACGATGTATGCGATGCTGGACGTGTCGGCGACCGGGATGAGCGGCGCCGACTTTGCCGAGGCGCTGCTGGAGCGGGCCCATATCGCGGTCATGCCCGGCGCCAGCTTCGGCCGCGCCGCGCGCCACCA
Source organism: Paracoccaceae bacterium (assembly GCA_027045905.1). Classification (GTDB taxonomy): domain Bacteria; phylum Pseudomonadota; class Alphaproteobacteria; order Rhodobacterales; family Rhodobacteraceae; genus JAAEUB01. Next base: position 1,047 of record JALTZY010000277.1, on the reverse strand, counting down.
TGTGCGGGTGGCGCTGACGGTGGAGGACACGCTCCTGCGCGACGCCTTCGCCCGTCTGCTGGAATTCGCCGCCATGCGGGCACGCGAAAAGGCCACCGGGCCGGCCGCAGGCTGATCCCCGGCCCTGTTCCGGCCCCGTCTCCGGCCCCGTCCATGCGCCAGGCCGTGCCCGCTCAGGCCCGGGTCACGTCGTGGCCATAGATCCACTCGTAGCGGCCCAGCAGGCGGTCGGGTGCCATCCGGCCGAGCAGGCGCAGCCCGGCATGGGCGAGCTTGCGCACCGGAGCGGCGCGCAGGTGGTAATTTCGGGCATTCCTGTTGGCCGCCTCGATCACCCGCGCCACGCGCCCGCGCCTTCGCGCCTGATAGAGGGCCGGGCCGTCCTCGAGCCCCAGCACGGCAAGACTGTCGGCCAGCACCCAGGCATCCTCCAGCGCCATCACCGCCCCCTGGGCCATGAAGGGAAGCGTCGGATGGGCCGCGTCTCCCAGGATCGCCGCCCGGCCCCGGTGCCATTCCAGCGCCACTTCGTGGCGGTGGAGCCCCCAGAGGTGGACATCCTCGACACGTCCCAGAAGCTCGCGCACCGCCGGGGCGAAGCCGGAAAAGGCAGCGCGCAGCCTGTCCGGATCGTCGCGGTGAAACCAGCCCTCCGCGGCCCATTCGGCGCGCTCCTCCACGGCGACGATATTGATCAGACTGCCGCCGCGCAGCGGATAGGTGACAAGGTGGCGGCCCGGCCCCATATGGACGCGCGCTTCGGGCGCGGCGCTGCCATCGCCCGCCACCAGCGCCCGCCAGGCGATCTGGCCGGTGAAGAAGGGCTTTTCGGGTGGGTTGATCGCCTGGCGCAGCACCGAATGCAGCCCGTCGGCGCCGACCACGAAAGCGGCCTCCTCGCTCCGCTCGCCCCGCTCATCGGCCAGTTCCAGCCGCGTGGCGCCCGGGCCCGGCTCGACACGGACCACCCTGCGCCCGGTCTCGATTCCGACCCCGGCGGCGCGCGCGACCTCGAGCAGAAGACCCTGCAGGTCGGCACGGTGAAAC
>JALTZY010000276.1 GCA_027045905.1 Paracoccaceae bacterium | reverse complement strand
GTGGCGGCGAGCACATCCTCGCGCTCTCCGCGCTGGCGTTCCTGCGCGCCGCACACCAGCGCGGAGAGCGCGAGGATGTGCTCGCCGCCACGTCGGCGCTGACGGCCATGCAGAGCACGACGCCGGAGATCCTGCGCATGCGGGCCGAAGCCTGCGAAGCCCTGGGGCGCACAAGCGAGGCCGCCACGCTGTGGGTGGCGGTGCATGAAAGCAGCGCGCTGGACAGAGAGACGGCAGCGGAAGCGGCCTTTCGCGCGGCGACCTGCTTCGCTCTCTCGGGCAATCATGCGGTGGCGCGGAAGTGGAGCCAACTTGCCCACGAACTGGCGCCCGAACACGCCGGCATGAAGGCCCTGCTGGCCAGCCTGCTGGTGCAGGAAGGCGAAAGCGAGGAGCTGGGTGCATGCCTTGGCGAGCTTCTGGAACAGGCACCGGAACGGGCCGAAGGCGTTCTGCGTGAAGCCCTGAATTCGGGCCTGGCCGTGAGCCTGGCGCAGGCGCTTGCCCCGCTCATTCGCGAAGGCCGGCTCGATGAACGCATCGCCGCACTGTTGCCGCAGATGGAACGGCAATGGTGGCAGGGCTTCGAAGAAGCGAAAGCCCGTGACGACGACGCGGAGGCGACCCGTTTCCTGCGGGCGCTGGTGGACACGGAACTGGGCGGCACCCGGGCGCTGCGCGAAATGAAGACCTACTGGGTGCCGCTGCGAGACGGCATCCGCGCGGCATATCAGAAAGGCGACCACGAAGCCGTGGTTTCGCTGGCTGGCAAGGCCGAATACCTGTTGCCGGAACTCGCCGACGTACTCCACATCGTGGGGCGGGCCTTCCAGGCCCTGGGCCGTAACGAGGACGCGGTCACATGGTTCCGCCGCAGTGTCCGGGCGCGGCCCGATGATGCCCTGGGATGGCAGCTTCTCGCCAAGGCGGCCCTGGAAACGGAAGATCTGCCCCTGGCCCTGGAAGCCATGAAAAAGGTGCTGGAACTGTCTGCCGACAGTCAGGTGCAGGAACGCATGCAGGCGCAAATGCGCCGAACGGCGGTGAAGGCGGTGCTGCTGGGCAGGGAGCTGCTGGAACAGGAAGACTTCGAGCGGGCCTGGGAAATGGCCGAACTCGCCAGCGTGGAGCCCGATACCGCGGACAAGGCCAGAAACCTGAAGGACCGTGTCATCCGCGGCATGACCCGGCTGCTGACGAGCAATTTCCGCAACGAGGAACCCCAGGTGCGGCTGCGTTTCGCCCAGTCGCTGCTGGAGAAGGATCCCGAGAACAAGGTGGCCCTCAAGGTTCTGGCGCGGGCCCTGATGGAGCTGCAACAATATGAAGAGGCGCTGGAGGCCTGGCGCCGCTTCTCCCGGGTGGCCGATGACCCGGCCCTGGCGGCGAAACAGGTGCAGAAGTGCGAGGCCCTGCTGCAACGGTTGCGGAGAAAGGAAGAGGCCGTGCCACAGGTGGCGCATCAGTTGGCGTGAACGGGCATCACGCATTCGCCAGGCGCCGCGGGTGCTGCGGAAGGGGCGGCTGCGGGGACGTGAAGACAGGCACCGTCAAGCGCTGGGGAGCAGGTGACGATGATATATTGCGTGTGCGGCGCACTGGGGTTTCACCTTTTGCCGGAACGCGGACAAGAGGTGGGGTGAGCGGAAGTCAACATCAACGTTCCACCATTTGTTTCGGTAGTTTGTGAGTATGAATACTTGATTCAACTTGAGGCGAGGGGTGGATATTATGGAAATCCATGAAACGGGCGATACCGGAAAGAAGGCCGCCTATCCGGCAAGCGAAGAGGAAATCAACCGGAAGTGCCGTGAATTGCTCGAAAGGGCGGTGACGGCCGAGGCGGCCATGGCCTGCCTCGAGGAAATCAAGCCATTGCTGGAGGCTTATCCGGACAACTACGAGCTGGAACTGACCAGCCTTCTGCTGCACGAGAAAACCCGCATCAAGAAGGGGATGCTGGAACGCTGGCTGGCGTTCTGCGAGAAATATCCGTTCAGCCGGCGGGGCGAACGCTATTGCGTGCGCTGGATGTACCGCCTGCACATGCACGACGAGGCGCGCAAGTTCATTCGTGAGCGCTATTCGAACCGGCAGCTGGAGAGCAAGCGGGCCATTCACCTCTCGCAGCTCTACAGCGAACTGAAGGATTACGAAGCGGCCGAGCGCATTCTGCAGGAGGCCATGGAGCAGAATCCGGACTACCCGCAGCTGCGGGTGGTGCTGGCGAAGAACCACAA
>JALTZY010000275.1 GCA_027045905.1 Paracoccaceae bacterium | reverse complement strand
CTTTGAAAACAGGTCGGAAATCGGCATGAAGGCCGAGCCGATAATGCCGAAGACATGCTCGATCCCGTGCAGCTGCAAGGTCTTGATGAAGGCTTCCTCGGTGGTCATTTTCATGGCGCATCTCCTGTGGTTTCGCCTTTTGTAGGGGCAGGGCGGGGGCGGCGGATAGGGCCAGACGGAAGCACTGTATAGGTCCAGGCGTGACGAGCCGGGAGCAGCGTGTGCCGCGCCGCTGCCGCCCGGCCTTGCGGAGGGGCGGGGCGGTTGCTATGGCGGGGATGTCCGATGGTTTTGATCGGGATTGGAGGCGGCGTGGCGCAGGACGAAGAACCGAGGCTGGAGATCAGGAATATCCGCAAGGCCTATGGCGGGCGGGAGGTGGTCGATGACGTGTCGCTCCGGGTGATGCCGGGGCAGGTGACCTGCCTGCTGGGCCCGTCGGGCTGCGGCAAGTCCACCACCCTGCGCATCATCGCCGGCGTCGAGATGCAGGACAGCGGCGAAATCTTCATCGACGGCAAGCTGATCTGCGACACGGTGTTCCGGGTGCCGCCGGAGCGGCGCTCGGTGGGGCTGATGTTTCAGGATTTCGCGCTGTTTGCCCATCTGAGCGTGGCGCAGAACGTGGCCTTCGGCCTCAGCGGCGCCAGGGAGGAGAAGCGGGCGCGGGTCGCGGAGCTTCTCGAGAAGGTGGGGCTTGCGCGCCATGCGGATGCCTGGCCGCACGAGCTTTCGGGCGGCGAGCAGCAGCGGGTGGCGCTGGCGCGCGCGCTGGCGCCGCGCCCGCGCATCATGCTGATGGACGAGCCCTTTTCCGGCCTCGACAACCGTCTGCGCGACGATATCCGCGACCAGACCCTGGCCCTGCTCAAGGAGGAAAACGCCGCCGTGCTGCTGGTCACCCACGAGCCCGAGGAGGCCATGCGCATGGCCGACGAGATCGCGCTGATGCGCGCGGGCCGGATCGTGCAGAAGGGCGCGCCCTACAATATCTACAACGCGCCCGCGGATGCGCAGGCGGCGGCGTTCTTTTCCGATGTGAACGAGATAGGCGGCATTGTGAAGGGGGCGCTGACCGATACGCCGTTCGGGCAGTTCCTGACGCCGGGCCATGCGGACGGGACCCGGGTGCGTATCGTCATCCGGCCCCAGCATCTGAAGATCGACTTCGACCGCGCCGGCAAGGGTCCGGCGCCGACGCTGGAGCATGGCAACTGGGTGCGCGGGGTGGTGGAGCGGGCGCGCTTCATAGGCAAGGAAAGCCTGGTGGAGTTCCGCATGGATTACGGCGGGCGGCTGCGGGCCAGCGTGCCGTCGGTCTTTCTGCCCGCCGAGGGCACGGCGATGTGGATCGCCTGGCCGCGCCAGCGCTGCTTCATCTTCGCCGACTGAGCGCGGAGGCAGGGCGCGGGACGCGCGGGGCTCAGTGCCGCCGCCGCTCGTCTCCGCCGGGGCCTGGCCCCGTATGCGCTCCGGCGCGTGCCAGGCTGTTCGCCCGGCATCCGGGCCGCAATTCGGGCCGGTGCGGCAGGATTTGCCGCATTTGGGGCTTTGATCTTCCTGCGCAAGGTCATACATACGGGTAATGAGAAAGGAGGGCGAATTCGGTTTCGCCCGGATAGGGAGAGAAACATGCTCAACAATATCGGCCTTCCCGGCCTTCTGCTGATCGCGGTTGTGGTGCTGGTGCTGTTTGGCCGCGGCAAGATTTCGTCGCTGATGGGCGAGGTGGGCAAGGGCATCACCTCGTTCAAGAAAGGTATCGCCGAGGGCAACAGGGAGATCGAGGACCAGGCCGCCGAAACGGCCAAGGACGTCACCCCCAAGGGCGAAAAGGAAGAGGCCTGAGGCTTCCGTCCGGTTTGCGGCTTCCGGCTTCCGGGGCCTTGAAGGAGGGGTCCGCCCATGTTTGACATCGGCATGACCGAGCTTTTGCTGATCGGCATCGTGGCGCTGATCGTGGTGGGGCCCAAGGATCTGCCCGCCCTGTTTCGCACCCTAGGCCGCTTTACCGCCCGGGCGCGCGCGCTGGGGCGCGAATTCACCCGGGCGATGAACGAGGCGGCGGATGAAACCGGCGTGAAGGATGTGGCGCGCGACCTCAGGAAGGCAACCGATCCCAAGTCGATGGGGCTCGATGCGCTCAAGGGTGCCGCCGACAAGTTCGAGAAATGGGACCCGGGCGCGCATCCGGCGGCGCAGCATGGCAAGGAGGTGCTCGACAGTGCCGGCAGGGGGGCGGCCGAGAAGGCCGCGCAGCGTACCGCGGCGACTGACGGGGCCGGCGGGGCCGCGACTTCGCAGGAGCCCGAGAGCAGCGAGAAGAGCAGCGCATGAGCAATCCCGACGATATCGACGACAGCTCCGCCCCGCTGATCGAGCATCTCGCCGAACTGCGCACGCGGCTGATCCGTTCGGTGCTGGCATTCGTCGTCGGCATGGTGATCTGCTTCACCTTCGGCTCCACGATCCTCGACTTCCTGCTGGTGCCGATCGAAAACACCATGCGCCAGCTGGGCGACCCGAATCCGGTGATGATCTACACCGCCCCGCAGGAGTACTTCTTTACCCTGATCCGCATTTCCATGGTGGGGGGGCTGGCGCTCTCCTTTCCGGTGATCGCCTACCAGCTGTGGCGCTTCGTGGCGCCGGGGCTTTATCGCAACGAAAAGGAAGCCTTCCTGCCCTTTTTGATCGCCTCGCCGTTTCTGTTCCTGCTGGGGGCGGCATTCGCGCAATTCGTCGTGGTGCCGCTGGCGATGACCTTCTTCCTGGGCTTTGCCGATCTGCCTTCCTATGTGGCGGCGCTGCTCTCCGGCACGGGCGAGGGGCCGGACCCGGAGGCGGTGGATACGGGGATCGACATCGTTTTTACCGGCAAGGTCAACGAAAGCCTCGATATCACGCTGAAGATGATCGTCGCCTTCGGCCTGTGCTTCCAGCTTCCGGTGCTGCTGACGCTTCTGGGCAAGGCCGGGCTCGCCTCGGCGCGCGGCCTGCGCTCCACGCGCAAATACGCGGTTGTCGGCATCCTGACGGTGGCCGCGCTGGTCACGCCCCCGGACGTCACCACCCAGCTGATCCTGTTCACGGTGGTGTACGGGCTTTACGAGATTTCCATCTTCCTAGTCGCCCGGGTCGAGAAGCAGCGCGAGGAGGCGTTGCGCGCCGAAGGGGTGTGGTTCGAGGATGACGAGGATGACGAGGAGGATGATCCGCTTATGAAGGCGTTCGACCGGGACGATGCGGGCGAGCGGAGCGACAAGAGCGACCGGAGCGGCGGCGGAGATGAGGGCGACGGGCCGGAGGACGACCCGGGCATGGTCGAGAGGGGTCGGTGAGGCAGGCGCTTGAGCGGATCGCCGCGGCGCTGGAGCGGATGAGCCCGGCGCCGGGAGCGGCGCCGGATTTCGCCCGGGCCGATGCCTTCTTGTGGCATGCCGCGCCGGATTCCCTGGAGCCGGTGGAAAGGGTGGCGCGGATGCCGCTCGAATTGCTCAAGGGAGTGGAGCGCGCCCGTGACACGCTGCTGGAGAACACGCTGCAATTCGCCCGTGGCCTGCCGGCCAACAACGCCCTTCTCTGGGGCGCGCGCGGGATGGGAAAGTCGAGCCTTGTCAAGGCGGTACATGGCGAAGTCCTGCGTCGCGGACAGGCGCTGAAGCTGGTCGAACTGGCCCGCGAGGACCTCTCTTCGATCAATCGCCTGCTGGCGCTCCTTCGCGCGCGCGAGGAGCGCTTTCTGTTGTTCTGCGACGATCTCAGCTTCAGCCATGACGACGAGCAGTACAAGAGCCTGAAGGCGGTGCTCGATGGCGGCATTGCCGGGCGACCGGAAAACGTGCTCTTCTACGCCACCTCCAACCGGCGCCACCTTATGCCCCGCGACATGATCGAAAACGAGCGCTCCTCAGCGATCAACCCTTCGGAGGCGGTGGAGGAGAAGGTCTCGCTGTCGGACCGTTTCGGCCTGTGGCTCGGCTTCCATGCCTGCGATCAGGGCCAGTATCTGGCCATGATCCGCGCCTATTGCGACTATTATGGCATTGAAATATCGGAAGACACCCTGCGTGCGGAGGCAATCGAATGGGCCGCCACGCGCGGCGCGCGCTCGGGCCGGGTGGCCTGGCAGTATTTCACCGACCTGGCCGGGCGGCGCGGGGTCGCGCTTTGCCGAGACGCCCCGTTGCCCAAGTCGCGGCCCGGATGATAGGATGCGGGCGAAAGACATTTGAGAAAAGCCGGGGAAAGCCATGTCCGACGTCGCGATTGACGCTGCCTCCCTGCGCGAGAGCGCCCGGGCCTATAACCGCAAGTCCAATACGCTCGCCGCGCTGAGCTATTTCACCAATTTCGCGGTCTATTTCCTCAGCCTCTACCTGGCGATCCGCTATTGGGGCAACTGGTGGGTCACGGTGCCGATGCTGGTGATCATGGCCTTTGCCGGGGTGCGGCTCTATGTGCTGCAGCATGATTGCGGGCACCTGTCGCTTTTCACCTCGCGCAGGCTTAACGAATGGGCGGGGCTCGCGCTCTCCACCTTCACTTTCACCCCCTTCAAGGTGATGCAGTACAACCACAACCTGCACCACGCCTATGTGGGCAATCTCGATGCGCGCGACACCACCGAGATCTTCACCATGACGCTCAGGGAATGGAACGAGGCCGGCTTCTGGCGCAGGCTCTATTACCGCCTCTACCGCAACCCGTTCCTGCTGATCCCGTTCGGGGCGTTGTGGACCTATTTCTTCGCCTATCGCTGGCCGAGGAATACCCGCAAGGTCGGGGTCGCCGGCGTGCTGGTCCATGATGCGCTGCTGCTTGCTTACATGGCTGTTCTCTATTGGCTTTTCGGCTGGAAGGGCGTGACGGTGCTGCTGCTGGCGACCTTCCTGGGCGGGATGCTCGGGGTGTTTCTGGTCTATCTGCAGCACAATTTCGAGCATACCTACTGGGACCGCAAGCCTGCGCTCGATTTCACCCGCGCGACGATCCAGGGCTCTTCCTGTCTCGATTTCGGCTGGCTGTTCGACGAGGCGGTGGCCAATATCACCAAGCACGACATCCACCATTTCAATGCCTCGATCCCCAGCTACCGCCTGCGCCAGGCGCACCGGGAGCTGGAGGGGAAGTTCGGCTTCGAAAAGATCGGCTTTCGGGAAGCGCTCAGGAGCTTCCGGCTGAAGCTGTGGGACGAGGAAAAGGACCGGCTGGTGCCGTTTCCGCGCGGGTAGCGATTTTTCGCAGAAAAATCGCTGTGCGCCCCCGCGTCAGGCCAGCTCGCCCGCGGGGGTGATGCGCCCCTTGCCGCCCAGATAGGGGTGCAGGGCTTCGGGCAGGGTGACGGAGCCGTCTTCTTCCTGCCCGTTTTCCAAGACCGCGATCAGGGTCCGGCCCACGGCCAGGCCGGAGCCGTTAAGTGTATGAACGAATTGCGGCTTGCCGCCATCGGCGGGCTTGAAGCGGGCATTCATCCGCCGGGCCTGGAAGTCGCCTGCCGCCGAGACCGAGGAAATCTCGCGGTAGGTGTTCTGCCCCGGCAGCCAGACTTCGATATCGTGGGTGCGGCGCATCCCGAAGCCGAGATCGCCGGTGCACAGCACCACGGTGCGGTAGGGCAGGGCGAGGGCTTCGAGGATGGCTTCGGCGTGCCTGGTCATCAGCCGGTGCTCTTCGTCGCTGTGCTCCGGGTGGGCGATGGTGACCATCTCGACCTTTTCGAACTGGTGCTGGCGCAGCATCCCGGCCGTGTCGCGCCCGGCGCTGCCGGCCTCGGAGCGGAAGCACTGGGTGTGGGCGACCCGGCGGATCGGCAGGTCTTCTTCCGCCACCAGCTGGCCGTTCACGAGATTTGTCAGCGTCACCTCGGCGGTGGGGATCAGCCACCAGCCGTTGGTGGTCTGGTAGCTGTCCTCGCCGAATTTGGGCAACTGGCCGGTGCCGTACATCATTTCCTCGTGCACGAGCACCGGGGTCCAGGTCTCGAGCAGGCCGTTTTCGCTCACATGCCTGTCGAGCATGAACTGGGCCAGCGCGCGGTGCAGGCGGGCCAGCGCGCCCTGCAGGACCATGAAGCGGGAGCCCGAGAGGCGAGCGGCGGCCTCGAAGTCGAAGCCGGGCTTCGCCGCCGGGATCTGGTAATGCTCGAGCGGGGTGAAGGAAAAGTCGCGTGGGTTGCCCCAGCGGTGGATTTCGACGTTGTCGTTTTCGTCGGTGCCGTCCGGCACGTCCTCGGCGGGCAGGTTCGGCAGCCGCATCAGCAGGGCGGTCAGGGCCTCGTCCTCGGCCCTGGCCTGCTCCTGAAGGCGGGCGATTTCCTGTTTCCTTTCAGCGACTTCGTGGCGCAGCTTCTGAAAGAGCGCCTCGTCGCCGGCGGCCTTGGCGGCGCCGATTTCCTTGGCTGCCCTGTTGGCCTCGGCCTGGGCGGTTTCGGCGGCGAGGATGGCGGCGCGGCGGGCTTCGTCCAGCGCCAGCACCTGCTTGGAAATGCCGGGCAGGCCGCGCCGGGCCATGGCGGCGTCGAAGGCTGCGGGGTTTTCTCGGATCGCGCGGATGTCGTGCATGGTCGGCCTCGGCTTTGGTTCGGGCGAGATATGCCAGCGAGATATGCCAGAAGGGCGAGTGCGGGAAAAGGTCAAAGTTGGAGTGCCGGGATTTTCGTCGGAGGCAGGGCGCGGCCCATTGCTTGCCAACCTCCGGGGCCCCATATAGATAGGGTGCGCGCGACGGGGCCTGCGGGCTGTGGACGGGTTTGACAAGAGAGGGAAGAAGATGTTGGCAACACCGGCTTATGCACAGGCGGCGCAGGGTGCGGGGCAGGGCGCGCTGGGGGGGCTTCTGGTGCCCATGCTCCTGGTCTTTGCGATCATGTATTTTTTCATGATCCGACCGCAGCAGAAGAAGATGAAGGAGCATCAGGCGATGCTGGATGCCCTGCGCCGCGGGGATCAGGTGGTGACCCAGGGCGGGCTGATCGCCAAGGTGACCAAGGTCCGCGACGATGGCGAACTGGAGGTGGAGATCGCTCCCGGGGTGAAGGTGCGCGTGGTGCGCTCCTCGGTCGCTTCGGTGCTGTCGAAGACCGAGCCGGCCAAGGACGCCAGGGACTGATGCGGGCGCGGGCGCTCCCGGCGGTCCACGGCGGTGGCGGAAGGCCGCGGATGGGACGGGCCGGGGCAGGTGCCGGCAGGCGGGCGAGCGGACCGGCGATTGATTTGCAACGATAGGCGGGGCGGGGCGGATGCTTCAGATCGAGCTGTGGAAACGGGTTGTCATCATCGGGCTGGTGGCGCTGGGCCTGCTTTATGCGATGCCCAATGCCTTTTACGAGCGGGTGGAGCGCCATAACGATGCGGTGCTGGCGCTCGAGGCGCGGGGGGCGGACCCGGAGCTGGAAGCGGATGCCGCCGCCTGGCCGAGCTGGCTGCCTTCGAGGCTGGTCAATCTCGGGCTCGATCTGCGCGGGGGCGCGCATCTGCTGGCCGAGGTCAAGGTCGAGGATGTCTATCGCCAGCATATGGACGGGCTCTGGCCGGAGGTGCGAAATGCGCTTCGCGAGGTGCGCGAGGAGGTGGGCACGATCCGCCGCCAGCCCTCGGAACCGGACACGCTCAGGGTGAGGATCTCGCGCCCCGAGGGGATGGCCAGGGCACTCGAGGTGGTGCGTGCCCTTGCCCGGCCGGTGGTGACGCTGACCGGGGTCGGCGCAAACGACATAGAGGTGACGGGGGAGGGCGATACGCTGGTCATCCGTCTTTCGGAGGCGGAGAAACAGGCCAGCGACGACCGCACCATCGAGCAGAGCCTCGAGATCATCCGCCGTCGGGTCGATGAGGTGGGCACCCGCGAGCCCACCATTCAGCGTCAGGGAGAGCGGCGCATCCTGGTCGAGGTGCCGGGACTTAACAGCGCCGAGGAACTGATCGAGCTGATCGGTACCACCGCCAAGCTGACCTTTCAGCCGGTGGTTTCGCGCACCACCAATCCGGATGTGCGCCCCGGCCCGCGCGAGGAGGTGCTGCCGGCGCGCAACGAGCCGGGGGTATATTATGTGCTGGAGCAGACCCCGGTGGTCACCGGCGAGGAGCTGAAGAATGCCCAGCCGAGCTTCGACCGCAACGGCCTGCCCGCGGTGAGCTTTCAGTTCAACCCGACCGGAGCGCGCAAGTTCGGCGATTATACCGCCGCCAATGTGGGGGAGCCCTTTGCCATCGTGCTGGATGGCGAGGTGATCTCGGCCCCCAGGATCAACGAGCCGATCCCCGGCGGTTCGGGCATCATTTCCGGCAATTTCACCATTGAGGAGAGTACCAACCTCGCGGTACTGCTGCGCGCGGGTGCCCTGCCGGCGGATATGGAATTCCTGCAGAAGCAGACGATCGGCCCGCAGCTCGGGGCCGACAGTATCGAGGCGGGAAAGATCGCCTCGCTGGTGGCCTTTCTCGGCGTGCTGGTCTTCATGGCGGCCAGCTACGGGCTGTTCGGGATGATCGCCAATGTGGCGCTGGTGCTCAATGTGGGGCTGATATTCGGCCTGCTGAGCATGATCGGCGCGACCCTGACGCTCCCGGGCATCGCCGGGATCGTACTGACCATCGGCATGGCAGTGGATGCCAACGTGCTGGTTTTCGAACGGATCAAGGAAGAGCTGAAGGCGGGCAGGGGGCCGGCGCGAGCGATCAGCCTGGGCTATGAAAAGGCCCTGAGCGCGATTGTCGATGCCAACATCACCACCCTGATCACCGCCGCGATCCTGTTCGTCATGGGGGCGGGGCCGGTACGCGGCTTTGCGGTGACGCTGGGGCTGGGGATCATCACCTCGGTGTTCACGGCGATCTATGTGACCCGCCTGATGGTGGTGGTCTGGTTCGAGCGCAGGCGGCCGCGGGAACTGAGGATCAGGGGCATCCGCCTGGTCCCGGCCGAGACCAGCTGGGACTTCTTCAGGCGCATGGCGCTGAGCCTGGGCGCGTCGGGCATCGCGCTTGTCGCTTCGCTGCTGGTCTTTCTGCTGATCGGGCTCAATTTCGGCATCGACTTCAAGGGCGGCACTTCGATCCGCACCGAATCGTCCCGCCCCATCGACGTGGCCACCTATCGCGCCGCGCTGGAGCCGTTGGGGCTTGGGGATGTAAGCATCACCGAGGTATACGACCCGACCTTCGGCCCCGACAAGAACGTCGCCCAGATCCGCATCGAGGCCCAGGAGGAAGGGGACGACCAGGTGGTCGGGCTGGTGGAGGAGGCGCTCAGAGTCAATGTGGACCCGGACATCGCCTTTCCTTCGGTGACCTCGATCGGCCCGGAAGTCTCGGGTGAACTGGTGCAGACCGCGACCGAGGCGGTGCTGGCGGCCATGGCCGCAGTGCTGTTCTATATCTGGCTCAGATTCGAGTGGCAGTTCGCCCTGGGGGCGGTGGCAGCCCTGGTGCATGACGTGGTACTGACCATCGGCATTTTCAGCGTCCTGCAGATTCCCTTCGACCTGGCGATCATCGCCGCGCTGCTGACGATCGTCGGCTATTCTCTGAACGACACCGTGGTGGTCTTCGACCGGGTGCGTGAAAACCTGCGCAAATACAAGAAGCTGAGCCTGAAGGACGTGCTGAACCTGTCGATCAACGAAACCCTCAGCCGCACCATGATGACTTCGCTCACCACGCTGATCGCGCTGCTGGCGCTCTATGTGCTGGGCGGCGACGTGATCCGCGGCTTCGTCTTCGCGATGATCTGGGGCGTGATCGTGGGCACCTATTCCTCGGTCTTCGTGGCCTCGGCGATCCTGCTCAAGCTGGGCGTGAAGCGCGACTGGTCCAAGCCGAGCGCGGGCGCGGGGACGCAATTTGCCAATGTGGATGCCTGAGCGGAGGCCGGCGGCAGAGACGGTTTTTCGCGGAAAGGTCAGGGCCGGGCGAGGCGAATTCTCCCGGAAGGTTCCGCCCCTCCGGGAGCCGGGCGCGCCCGGGGCGGGTTTTTCACGGAGATTCGTCTGCCTCCCGCAGCCCCGATGCGCCCGGCGCATTGCGCTTGCGGCGCTGGCGGTCTAGAGCTTCTGCATGGAGATGCGGGTCGAAAATCTGGTGGTGGGGCGCGGCGGGGTGGCGGTTCTGGAGGGTATCTGCTTCACCCTGCGGGCAGGGCAGGTGATGGTGCTGCGCGGCCCCAACGGCTCGGGAAAGACCACCCTGCTGCGCAGTCTTGCCGGGCTCCAGCCGCCCATGGCCGGGACCATCGAGGCCCCGGCCGAGAGCGTCGCCTACGCGGCCCATGCCGACGGGCTCAAATCTACCCTCACCGTGCGAGAAAATCTTGATTTCTGGGCGAAAATCCACGCAACCGGCCCGGTGGACGCGGTGCTGGAGCGCTTCAGCCTCACCGCTCTTGCCGCCCGCCCCGCGGCCAGTCTCTCGGCCGGGCAGAAGCGGCGTCTGGGGCTTGCGCGCCTGCTGGTGACGGGGCGGGCGATCTGGCTGCTCGACGAGCCCACGGTCTCGCTGGACTCGGCCTCGGTGGCGATCTTTGCCGGGGTGGTGCGTGAGCATGTGGCGGGGGGGGGCGCGGCGCTGATTGCCACCCATATCGAACTGGGGCTGGAGGCGGAGGTGTTTGACGTGCGGGGC
>JALTZY010000274.1 GCA_027045905.1 Paracoccaceae bacterium | reverse complement strand
CACCGACCTGATCGACCTCGCGCGTGGCAAGGGCGTCGAGCGGGGCGAGGAGCTCGGTTTCGGCGAGGTCGATCAGGTCGGTGGCGTCGAAGATTTCGCCCCGCCGCGCGGCGAGGCGCGCGCGGCCCCAGGCCAGTTCGGGGCGGGTGGCGTAGAGGCTGAGCAGGCGGTCGAGCACCTGCTGCGCGGCCTCGGGGCTGGCGGCGCGGCGGGCGGCCTCGCCGGCGCGCTGCAGCCGGTCGATCCGGCCGAGGCGGATGAGCCCCAGCCATTCGCTGAGCGCGAGGGCGGCGAGCAGGACCATGAGCGCAGCGGCCAGCGCGGTGGCGATGGCACCGAGCAGCGGGTTGCGCGCCAGCAGGGCGGTGAGGAAATCCCATGCCGTCAGCGAGACGACGAGGCCGAGAAGCGCCCCGGCCAGTGCCCAGAACCAGCGGGCAAGGCGCGCGGGGCGGCGCACGGCGAGCCTGGCGGCGGCCTGCATGGCCGCGCCTTCGGCGACGGATGCCGAATCGGTCACAGGATCGGGCACCGGCGGGGCCTCGGCCGGGCCGGTGGCGGCGGGGCCGTCAAGCTCGATCAGCACCGGGTCGGCGGGCTTGTCGTTGGCGTCAGGCATGGCGGCTCCATTCGAGGCGGATGTCGGGCAGGCCTTCGTCATTGCCGGCCCCGTCGCTGCGCGCGACTTCGCGGAAGCCTTCGCGGCGGTAGAAGGCGCGCGCACGCAGGTTGGCCTCGAAGGCCCAGAGGCCGAGGCGGCTGGCGCGGGCCTTGGCGTGGTCGATCAGCGCCGAGCCGATGCCCTGGCCGCGCGCCGGGCGGGCGACGTAGAGCGCGTGGATCTCCTCGCCCTCGTGCGCGATGAAGCCCAGCACCTGCCCGGCCTCGCGGGCGATGCTGACCCAGCCACGGCGGATCAGTTCGGCGGCATTTTCGAGATCTTCGGCGCGGGAGTGGACGCGCGGCAGCCAGGGGGTTTCGTCGGTCCAGCCGGAGAGGATCGCGGCGATGGCGGGCGCGTCCTCGGGCCGGGCCGGGGAAATGGCGGGGAGGGGCATGAGGCGCGTCACAGCCGGTCTCCAAACAGGAACTCGACCGCCTTGTCGAGCCGGATATGCGGCAGGCCCTCGCCCGGCGCGGGCGAGAGCTGCGCCGGGGCGAAGCGCATGATCCGGTAATCGGCATCGAGCCATTTCTCGGCCCCCTCGCGGGCCGGGGCGAGCAGGCGGGCCGGGTCGCGGGGAAGTTCGCCCGGATAGAGCGCCGCATTGCGCCCGTCGAGCAGGGTGCCGCGCACGCAGGCGAGCTTGCGGCCCGCGTGCGCGTGGGTCTCCTCGGTGGTGGCGCGCAGGGCGGCGATGGCCATGGCGCGGGTCTCGGCGCCTGCGAAATCGGCGCGGCTGCGCGCCTCGGCCAGCAGCGCCTCGGTGATCGCGGCGAGGCGGGCGTGCTGGCTATGGTGCAGGTGGTCGGCCTTGGTGGCGGCAAACAGGATGCGCTCCACGCGTCGGCCCCGCAGCAGGCGGGCGGGCCAGGCGTTGCGGCCGGGGCGGAAGGCGGCGAGCGTGTCGGCCATGGCGCGGCGCAGGTCTTCGAGCGCGGCGGGGCCGGCATGGATCGCCTCCAGCACATCGACCAGCACTACCTGCCGGTCGATCCCGGCGAAATGCGCGCGGAAGAAGGGCCTGACCACCTCGGCCTTGTAGGCCTCGAATCGCGCCTCGAACAGGCGCCAGAGCGAGCCGCGCGGGCTGCGGCCTGCGGGCCGAGGCAGCGGGGCGAAGGTAAGGGCGGGAGAGCCGGCGAGGTCGCCGGGCAGCAGGAAGCGCCCCGGCGTGCAGTCGGAAAGGCCGGCGGCGCGGGCTTCGTGCAGGTAAGCGGTGTAGGTCTGGGCAAGGGCCTTTGCGGCGGGCTCGTCGAGCCGGGCGGCCGGGTCGGTGGCGGCGAGCGCCTCGAGGAAGGGCGCGGCCTGCGGGCGCGCGGCGATGCGCTCGAGCACCCGGGACGACCACTCGCCATAGCTGAGGTCGAGAAGGGAGAGGTCCAGCAGCCACTCGCCGGGGTAATCGACGATATCCAGGTGCACGATCCGCGCGGCGCGCAGCCCCGAGAGCATCCCCGCCGGGCGCACCCGGAAGGAAAGGCGCAGCTCGCTGACCGAAGAAGTGGAGGCGGGCCAGTGCGGCTCGGGGCCGGCGAGGGCGGCCAGATGCGCCTCGAAATCGAAGCGCGGCACGGTCATATCGGGCTGGGGCTGGAGAAACACCGCCTCGATGCGCCCCTCGCGCTGGGCGGCGAGCCCCTGCATCCGGGCGCGCTCGAGCAGGTTGGCCACCAGCGCGGTGATGAACACCGTCTTGCCCGCCCGACTCGGGCCGGTGACGCCGAGCCGGATCACCGGCTCGAACAGCGCCTCGCGGGCCGAGGCCCCCAGGCGCTCGATCCGGCGGGTCAGGCTGTCGGCAATGTCTCCCACGCCCAAGGCGGCTCTCCTCGATCGGCTCTCCTGTACATAGGACGCATCAGAAGGTGTCGCCAGAGGAGCGTTGTCAGAATCCGCCGGGCAGTATATGCCGCCTCCCATGCCCCGCTATGCACTGAAAATCGAATATCACGGCGCGCCGTTCCGCGGCTGGCAGCGCCAGAAGGAGCAGCCCTCGGTGCAGGGCGCGCTGGAGGCGGCGCTGGCACGGCTGGAGCCGGGCCTGCCTTCGATTGCCGCCGCCGGGCGCACCGATGCAGGCGTCCACGCCACCGGGCAGGTGGCCCATTGCGACATGGCGCGCGAATGGGAGCCGTTTCGCCTGATGGAAGCGCTGAACCACCACCTGAAGCCCGCGCCGGTGGCGGTGCTGGCCTGCGCACGGGTGGAGAGCGGCTTCCACGCGCGGTTTTCCGCCCGCGAGCGGCGCTACATGTTTCGCCTGATCAGCCGGCGCGCGCCGCTTGCTCTCGAGGCCGGGCTCGCCTGGCAGCTGCGCCACCGGCTGGACGGGCGCGCCATGCAGGAGGCCGCGAAGATACTGCTGGGGCGGCACGATTTCACCACCTTCCGCTCGACCATGTGCCAGGCGAAAAGCCCGGTAAGGACGCTGGACGAATTGCGCATCGAGGAGATCGCGCTGGAGCATGGCACGGAGTTCCGCTTCCACCTGCGCGCGCGGTCGTTCCTGCACAACCAGGTGCGCAGCTTCGTCGGAACCCTGGAGCGGGTCGGGGCCGGGGCTTGGAGCGCCGCTGACCTGCGCGCTGCGCTCCAGGCCAGGAATCGCGCCGCCTGCGGCCCGGTCAGCCCGCCGCAGGGTCTCTACCTGACCCATGTCGGCTATGCCCCGGATCCGTTTGCCGCCGAGACACCGGGCTGACTCCGGGCCGGCTCTGCGCCGCCCGCCTCATTGCCTCTCGCGGCGCGCCGGAGGCGGAGCGATCCTTCGCGGAAAATCCTGCCCCGGCCTTCAGACGAGCACTTCCATCTCGGCCTGCCGGCCGACGCCGAAGACGCGCTTGTAGCGGGCGATTTCCTCGGCCGGTCCCATGGCCTTGCGGGAATTGTCCGAGAGCTTGACCGTGGGCCGTCCATTGGCCGCCACCGCCTTGCACACGAGCGAGAACGGCGCCAGCGCATCGCCCGCGACAAGGCCGCGAAAATCGTTGGTCAGCAGCGTGCCCCAGCCAAAGCTGACCTTGACCCGGCCGGCGAACTGCTCGTGCAGCTTGATGATCTCGTCCACGTCCAGCCCGTCGGAGAAGATCACCAGCTTCTGCGCCGGGTCCTCGCCGCGCGATTTCCACCAGCGGATCGCCTCTTCGGCGCCGGTGGCCGGATCGCCGCTGTCGATGCGTATCCCGGTCCAGCCGGCAAGCCAGTCGGGCGCGTTTGCAAGAAAGCCTTTGGTGCCGTAAGTGTCGGGCAGGATGATGCGCAGGTTGCCCTCATGCTCCTCGTGCCAGTCGGCGAGCACCTTGTAGGGGGCCTCGCGCAGGGCGGCATCATCCTCGGCCAGAGCGGCATAGACCATCGGCAGTTCGTGGGCATTGGTGCCGATCGCCTCGAGGTCGCGATTCTTGGCAATGAGGCAGTTTGACGTGCCGACAAAGGCCGGCCCCAGCGCCTCGCCCATGGCCTGCACGGCCCAGTCCTGCCACAGGAAGGAGTGGCGCCGCCGTGTGCCGAAATCGGCGATCCTGAGCCCTTCGAGGGGGCGCAGGCGCTCGAGCTTTTCCCAGAGTCGGGTCATGGCGCGGGCGTACAGCACCTGAAGCTCGAAGCGCCCCATGCCGTGCAGCACCGCGCGGCTACGCAACTCCATCAGCACCGCGAGCGCCGGGATCTCCCACAGCATCACCTCGGGCCAGGGGCCTTCGAAGGTCAGTTCGTACTGCTCGCCCACCCGCTCCAGGTGATAGGGCGGCAGGCGCAGATTTTCGAACCACTCCATGAAATCGGGGCGAAACATCTGCCGCTTGCCGTAAAAGGTATTGCCGCGCAGCCAGGTGCTTTCGCCCCGGCTGAGCGAAAGGGTGCGGATATGGTCGAGCTGTTCGCGCAGCTCGCCCTCGTCGATCAGGTCGCCCAGCGGCACATGGCGCGAGCGGTTGATCAGGCTGAAGGTCACCTGCACGTCGGGCTTGTTGCGAAACACCGACTGGCACATCAAGAGCTTGTAGAAATCGGTGTCGATCAGCGAGCGGACGATCGGGTCGATCTTCCAGTTGTGGTTATAGACGCGGGTGGCGATATCGACCATGTCAGGCCCCGGCGAGAGTGACGCCGGCGGCGCGCATCTGATCGAGCGCGGCACCAAGCGAGCCGTCGAGGTCGATGGCTCGGCAGGCATCGAGCCGCACTTCCACCGCAAAGCCCAGCCGGGCCGCGTCCAGCGCCGAATAGGCGACGCAGAAATCGGTGGCAAGGCCCGTGAGCACCAGCTTTTCCACCCCGCGCGTGCGCAGATAGCCCTCAAGGCCGGTGGGGATGGTGCGGTCGTTTTCGAAAAAGGCCGAGTAGCTGTCGATCGCCGGGTTCGCCCCCTTGCGGATGATCAGGTCGGCGGGCTCGGTCCTGAGGCCGGGGTGGAAATCGGCGCCTTTCGTGCCCTGCACGCAATGATCGGGCCAGAGCACCTGGGTGCCATAGGGCATTTCGGCGGTCTCGAAGGCCGCCTTGCCCGGATGCGAGGAGGCAAAGGAGCCATGCCCGACCGGGTGCCAGTCCTGGGTGAATACACGCACCGGGAAATCGGCCAGCATGGCGTTGATCACCCCCGCCACCGCATCGCCATCGGCAACCGCCAGCGCGCCGCCGGGGCAGAAGTCGTTTTGCACGTCGATCACGAGGAGGGCGGTCTTGTCCATGGCTTGCCTCAGCGGTTGGTTCGAAAGGTGATCACCCTGTTACCACGCAACAGGTCGATGCGCCACCACCCCCGGTGCGCGCGGGCGATTTCGGCGACCTCGGCGGGGGTGGCGACCGGCCTGCCGTCGATGGCGAGGATCACGTCGCCTACCTGCACGCTGGTGCCGAAGCCCGGCGGCGGCCCCTGCAGCACCACCACCCCCCCGGGCGCACGGCGCAGGCCCAGGCGGCGGGCAAGGTCCGGGGTGAGCGTGGCAAGCGTGCGGCCCTGAAGCGGGCCGGGGGTGGCGATGGTGAGAGGCGCGCCTGCCGCGCCCGAGGCGGTCCCGGGCGGAGGCTCTACCGCGACCGGGGCGGTCACTTCCCGACCGTCGCTGAGCCACCGCGCTGCGATTTCGCTGCCCGGCGATGCGCTGGCCATGCGGAAGTCGAGCCCGGCGCTGGTATTGACCGCGTGGCCGTCGAGCGTCAGCAGCACGTCGCCCGGCTTGAGCCCGGCGCGCTCGAAGGGGCTGTCGGGATCGAGCCCGCGCACCAGCAGACCCTGCGGGAGGTCCATGCCCAGCGCCTCGGCGATCCCCGCATCCACCTCCTGCACGTCGAGCCCGATCCAGGGGCGCTCGAAGCGGCTCTTGCCGGCGCGTGCCTGGGCGACGATCTGGCGCACGATATTCACCGGGATGGCGAAACCGAGCCCGTTGGAGCCGCCGGAGCGGGTGACGATCAGGGTGTTGATCCCGACCAGCTCGCCCTTCATGTTGACCAGCGCGCCGCCGGAATTGCCGGGATTGATCGGCGCGTCGGTCTGCAGGAAGAAGCGCGCATTGCCGAGCCCTCCCCCCTCGCGCCGGGCACGGGCCAGGCCCGAGACGATCCCCGAGGAGACACTGAGCCCGACCCCGAAGGGATTGCCGATCGCCAGCACCAGGTCGCCCACCTGCAAGCTGTCGGAATCGCCGATCGGCAGGGCGGGAAGGTCTTCGACCCCCTCGCCCAGGAGGCGCAGCACCGCGATATCGGCCGCCTCGTCGGCCAGCGCCAGCCGGGCCGCATATTCGCGCCGGTCGGCGAGCACCACGCGGATCGTGTCGGCATCCTGCACCACATGGTAATTGGTCACCAGCAGACCGCCGCCCACCAGCACGCCGGCGCCCAGGGCATTCTGCTCCTCCGGCACGCCGCCAAAGCCGCGAAACAGTTCCGCAAACAGCGGGTCATTGGCAAACGTCCCCCCCGGCCGCGCCTCGGAAGCGGCATAAACCGAGGCCACCGCCGGCGTCGCCCTCGCCACCACCGGGGCGAAGGAAAGCTGTATTTCCGCCGCGTTCCCGGGCACCTGCCGCTCGGCAAGGACAGGGGCGGGGGCAAGGGCGGGCAGCAGGATCAGGGCCGCGGCAAACAGCCGGAAAGGCCGGAAAAGTCTGGACATCGCGCATACCTCCTGCCCACTCGATGCCGCCGGGGCCGGGCAAATGTCAAGTCACGCGGGCTTGAACACGACTGCGGCCCCAGCTATCCCCGCCCAATGTATACGATTGCCGCGCTCTACCGTTTCACCCCCTTCGAAGACCCCGCCGGCCTGCGCGCCGGGCTGCTGGCGCTGGCCGGGCGCGAAGGCGTCACCGGCACGCTGCTCGTGGCGCGCGAAGGCATCAACGGCACCATCGCCGGCCCGCGCGCCGGGATCGACGCCATGCTCGCCCATATCCGCGCCCTGCCCGGCTGCGCGGATCTCGACTGGAAGGAGGCGACCGCTGAAAAGCCCCCCTTCGGCAGGATGAAGGTGCGGCTGAAGCGCGAGATCGTCACCCTTGGCGTGCCCGGCGTGGACCCGCGCGCCGCCGTGGGCCGATATGTGCCGCCCGAGGCGTGGAACGAGCTCATCGCCGAGGGTGACGTGGTGGTGATCGACACCCGCAACGATTACGAAGTGGCGATCGGCACCTTCGAAGGCGCGATCGACCCGCAGACCGCGCGCTTTCGCGACTTTCCCGCCTGGTGGCAGGCAAATGCCCACCGCTTTCACAACAAGCGCGTGGCGATGTTCTGCACCGGCGGTATCCGCTGCGAGAAATCCACCAGCTACCTGCTGAGCCAGGGGGTCGAGGAGGTCTATCACCTCAAGGGCGGCATCCTGCAATATCTCGAGGACATCCCCGCCGAAGAAAGCCGCTGGCGTGGCGAATGCTTCGTCTTCGACGGGCGGGTATCGGTGGGCCACGGGCTGAGCGAAGGCCCGCACGAGCTGTGCCATGCCTGCCGCCGGCCGATCCTGCCCGAGGACAAGGCGCGCCCAGAATACGAAGAGGGCGTCTCCTGCCATCAGTGCATCGGCCTTTTCGACGCGCCGCGCCGCGCGCGCTTTCGCGAACGCCAGCGTCAGATCGCCCTCGCCCGGGCGCGGGGCGAGCGCCACCTCGGGCGTCCGTCCGGGGGCTGAAACCGCCGCCGGGGCCGCGATTCGCGCGCAAACCGCTCCGCCCCGAAATGCCCCCGAGAGGGGTGACGAGGCAGGTCCGGACTCAGGAAGCGGCGGCGCTCTCCACCGGCCGGTTGCGCGGCGAATCCTCCCTGCGGGGCGCATCATCGCCCAGCACGCGCACATTGTCCTGAGTGGATTCGACCCATTGGGCAATGATGGACCCCACCGCCCCTTCGTCGCCGGCCCCGATCGCCCGGCGCAGTTCGGCCAGCATGGCGGCGATTTCGTCGGGAGAGGGGCAGCTTTCCTGGGCGCGCAGGATCTTGGGATGCGGCGTGGTGAGCATGTCGGAGCCGATCAGCAGCTCCTCGTGCAGCTTTTCACCCGGGCGCAGGCCGATTTCGACGATCTCGATGTCGCCGTCCGGGTTGTCGGCGTCGCGCACCGTGTAGCCCGCGTGGCGGATCATCTGCCGGGCCAGTTTCAGGATCTGCACTGGCTTGCCCATGTCGAGCACGAAGACCTCCCCGCCCTGGGCATAGGTGCCGGCCAGCAATACCAGCGACACGGCCTCGGATACGGTCATGAAGAAGCGGGTGGCGCGCCGGTGTGTCAGCGTCACCGGCCCGCCGGCTTCGATCTGCCTCTGGAAGCGCGGCAGGACGGAACCGGAGGAGCCGAGCACATTGCCGAAGCGGACCATGGAAAACTTGGTGCCGGTGCCGCGCGCGGCCATGTCCTGCACCACCATTTCGGCCATCCGCTTCGAGGCGCCCATGACCGAGGTCGGGCGCACGGCCTTGTCGCTGGACACCAGAATGAAGCGCTCGACCCCGGCATCCGCCGCCGCCCGGGCGACGACCCGGGTGCCGAGGACATTGTTCTCGAGCCCCACCAGCCTGTTCATTTCCACCATCGGCAGATGCTTGTAGGCGGCCGCGTGGAGCACCACTTCGATCCGGTACTCGTCCATCAGCCGGCGCATCAGCGCGGCATCGGTGACCGAGCCCAGCACCGGCACGATCCGACACTTCCGGCCCGGCTCCAGCAGCGCCTGCAGTTCCTGGTCGATCTCGTAGAGAGCAAACTCGCTGTGATCCAGCAGGACCAGGCATTCGGGCTGCATGTCCAGAAGCTGGCGGCACAGTTCGGTGCCGATGGAGCCCCCGGCACCGGTCACGAGGACGCAGCGCTCGTGATAGGCGCCGTTCACTTCCGGCAAGCTATCCCTGAAGGCGGGCCGGCCCAGCAGCTCCTTCACCACCACCTGAACCGCCCGGTTCGTATCCCTTCCTTCGACAAGAAGCTCGGCAAAGGAAGGCACCGCATGCACCTCGCAGCCGGTCTTTGCCAGCCGGCGCGATATGGCCGCGCGCGCCGCCGGGCTGGCCGAGGGCATGGCCAGGACCACGCGGTCGATCCGCTCGCGCCGGATCAGCTTTTCCACATCCGCCGGCGAATGCACCCTGAGCCCGCCGATGGTCATCCCTTTCAGGCTGGTATTGTCATCGACGAAGGCGACGGGGGTAAAGGCGTGATCGGTCCTGAGCGCCGCGGCCAGCTGCTGGCCGGTCTGCCCCGCCCCATAGACCAGCACCCGCCTGCGGTTTCGGTTGCGGGCGTAGAGCCGGATCACATACCAGCGCAGCAGGAGGCGGCTGCTGACCGAGAGGATCGCGTGCGCCATGGACTGCACGACAAATACCTGCTCGGGCAGTTGCAGGCCCGGCAGCATGTTGACTGCCGAGCCGACCAGCCCCAGCGCCACCGCAATGGCGGAACTGCCGAGGATACCCTGCAACTCGTAAGCGTTCAGCTTCATTCGATGCAGGCCGAAACTGACCGTCAGCAGGATGGTCGCCGGGATCAGCGCGCCCGGGAAGCGCAGCGACTGCGCGAACTCGCCCGCGGATGGCAGGCCGCCGCGCACCAGCAGCCAGGCGAAATAGAAGGCCGCCACCGCGTTGCAGACATCCAGAAACAGCAGGATCCGGCTTTTCTGCCGGCGGGAAAGGGAGAGCAGCAGGTTGTGAAGCATGTAAGGTCGATCCCGTCCATATGCTGCGGCCTTTCGGCCTGTTCTTGCCGTCCCAGCCTAGCATTTCAGGGCTGCCCAACCCCGCCTGCGAGCATATCAGATCGGCACTTCCAAGAGCAAGGCTATCTCGGCAGAAAATATAACTCATGATTGAAATTATCTGTTCCCGCCCCGAGTCGCGCGCCCGCCCCGGCGCCGGCGCCACCAGCGCCGCCCGCCAGCGGTGACGAGGATCAGGACGAGGTCGCTGCACAGGGTCCGCCTCTTGGCGTAGAGCAGGTCGAGGCGCGCCTTGCGCGGGATGCAGCGGCGCGTATAGACGGCCTCGGTCTGCTCAGCGGTCCGGCAGGATTTCAGCAGCCTTTCCTCGGTTTCGTGATAGATCAGCGTCGCCAGACCGGTCACGCCGGGGCGGCTCCTGAGCACCTCTGCATAGAGTTCCGGGAACATCTCCACATAGCGCGGCAGCGGCGGGCGCGGGCCGACAAAGGAGATGTCGCCCCGGAGGATGTTCCACAATTGCGGGAATTCGTCGAGGCGGCTGCGTCGCAGGAATCCGCCGATCCGGGTGATTCTCCGCTGCTTGTCGCCGCCGGTCACGCCCGCATCGGCCGAATCAGTCGTCATGGTGCGGAACTTCCACAGGCGGAAATTCTGCCCCGGCGCCCGCGCGCGCAGCGAGCCGAAGAAGACCGGGCGGCCGTCGGCCAGCAGCACCGCCAGCGCCAGGGCGAGGATGACCGGCGCGAGCAGCACCGACAACAGCAGCGCCAGCACGATGTCCATCAGCCGCCTGGCGAAGCTCATGGC
>JALTZY010000273.1 GCA_027045905.1 Paracoccaceae bacterium | reverse complement strand
GTGGGCGGGCTTGCCAACATGCTGGCCTGCCACCTCGACCTCGAAAACCCCGCGCATCGCGCCACGGTGTCCGAATTCTGGCAGGCGCCCGGAGCGAGTCTGCCGCCGATCCCGGCGCGCCCCGGCCTGAAGGCGGTCGAAATGTTCGACGCCTGCGCGAAGGGAAAGATCAAGGCGCTCTGGATCATCGGTACCAATCCGGCGGTGTCGCTGCCACGCGCCGACCGGGTGGCCGAGGCGATCGCCGCCGTGCCCTTCACCGTGGTCAGCGACATCACCCGCACCGATACCACGGCGCGCGCCGATGTCCTTCTGCCGGCGCTGGGCTGGGGCGAGAAATCGGGCACCGTCACCAATTCCGAGCGCCGCATCTCGCGCCAGCGCGCCTTCCTGCCGGCGCCGGGCGAGGCTCGCGCCGACTGGCGCATCCTCTGCGACGTGGCGGCGCGCATGGGCTGGAGAGAGGCCTTCGATTACGGCCATGAAAGCGAGATCTTCGCCGAATACGCCGCCCTTTCGGGCCGTGCCGCAGCACTCGGACGCGATTTCGACATCTCCGCCCATGCCGCCATCACCCCCGAGGCCTATGACGCCCTCGCCCCCTTTCACTGGCCCGCGCCGGCCGATCCCGCGCGCAATCCCGCCCCGCAGGGCCGGTTCTTCGTCGAAGGCGGCTTCTACCATGAAGGCGGCAAGGCGCGGATGCTGCCCGTCACCGCGCCCGCGCGCCAGGCCCCTGCCCAAGGTCTCTTCCACCTCAATACCGGGCGCATCCGCGACCAGTGGCACACCATGACCCGCACCGGACTGTCGCCCCGCCTCGGCGCCCATCTGGCCGAACCCTTCGCCGAGATCCACCCCGAAGATGCGGCGCGCCTCGGGCTTCAGGCGGGAGACATCCTGCGCCTCGAGGGGGGCGGGGGCGGCACGGCGGTGCTGCGCGCGCTGGTGAGCGAAGCGGTGCGGCCGGGCGAAGTGTACGTGCCCATGCACTGGAGCGGCACGAACAGCACCCGGGGCGCGGTCAATCCCCTGGTGGATGTGACAAACGACCCGGTCTCGGGGCAACCCGCGCTGAAACAGGGCTGCGTGCGCATGGAGCGGCTGGCCGCGCGCTGGTACGGCTTTGCCGCCTCCGCCCGCCCGCTGGCGCCGCCTTCGCCCGCGGCCTTCCCCCTAGGCAGCGTGATCCGCACCGCGACCGGCTGGGCGCTGGAACTGGCCGCAAGCGAATGGCCGGACGACTGGGAGGCCACGGCGCGCCGCCTGATGGGCCTGCCCGATGCCACCGCGGCCCGCCTCGACGACCCCGCCACCGGCATCCGCCGCATCGCCTTTCACGAAGGCGCGCGGCTCGTGGGACTGTTCTTTGCCGCGCCGGAGCCGGTGGCGCTTGCCCGCGATCACGCCGTCGCCCTGATCGGGCGGGAGGCGGGCGCCGGCGAAGCCCTGGCCGGGCGCCGTCCGGCAGGCCGCCCCGATCCGGGGCGCATCGTCTGCGCCTGTTTCGGCGTGGGCGAGAACACGCTCGCCGCCGCCATCGCCCGGGGCGCACACAGCGCCGCCGCGCTGGGCCGGGCCACCGCCGCGGGCACCGGCTGCGGCGCCTGCAAGCCCGAGATCGAGGCCCTGCTGGCGCGCCGCACAGCGCCTCTTTCCACCGCCGCCGAGTGAACGATCCGAACGAACGAAAACCATGTCAGAGATCCGTACCATGAAAGTGACACCCTCCGCTCCTTCCGCCGCCGAGCGCAACCGCGCGCTCGGACTGTCCACCTTCGCCTTTGCCATCTGCTTCGCGGTCTGGACGCTGTTTTCCATCATCGGACTCGACATCAAGCAGACGCTCTCCCTCAGCGAGGCCCAGTTCGGCCTGCTGGTGGCGACGCCGATCCTGACCGGGTCGCTCAGCCGGCTGGTCCTGGGGCTGTGGGCCGAGCGCCACGGGGGGCGACTGGTCTTTGCCCTGCAGATGGGGGTGACGGCGGTGGCCGTGTGGCTGCTGACACTGGCCGAAAGCTACCCGATGTTCCTGCTGGCGGCGCTGGGGCTGGGGCTTGCCGGGGGCTCGTTCATCATCGGGGTGTCCTACGTCTCGCGCTGGTATCCGGCGCGCCTTCAGGGCACGGCGCTTGGCATCTTCGGCGCCGGCAACGTGGGCGCGGCGGTGACGAACTTCGTGGCGCCCTTCCTCGTGGTTGCCTATGGCTGGGAAAACACGGCGCGCATCTACGCGGTGGTCCTGG
>JALTZY010000272.1:1168-2257 GCA_027045905.1 Paracoccaceae bacterium | reverse complement strand
ACGTGGCGGACGGTGAAACCATCACGCCGCTGGACGCGAGCCAGTATGTGGCCGACCCGGAGGGCGGGGCGCTCGCCTTCTCCGCCACCGGCCTGCCGGCGGGGCTGAGCATCGACCCGGCCACGGGCGTCATCTCCGGCACGGTTGCGCCGGATGCTTCCACTGGCGGCCCGAATGGCGACGGCCGTTATTCCGTGACGGTCACGGCCACGGACGAGAATGGCGAACAGGTGACGTTCAGCCTCGAATATGGCGTAACCAATGTGCCGCCGGAGGTGACGGCGCCCATCGCTGACATGGAGGCGCGGAACAACGATCCGGTTTCCATCGATGCCGGTGCCCACTTCACCGACCGGGATGGCGATGCGCTGACCTACTCGGCCAGTGGCCTGCCGGCGGGGCTGACCATCGACCCGGCCACCGGCGTAATCTCCGGCACCATCGCCAACGATGCCTCGCAGAACGGGCCGTACGAAGTGACCGTGACGGCCGACGACGGCCAGGGTGGCGCCGTGAGCACCACTTTCCGGCTGGACGTGAAGCCGATGGACTTCCCGTCCGTGCCCGGCGGCGGTGAAGGCGGCGATGGCACCGATGGCGGCGAAGGCGGCCGCAATGACGGCGCCGGTGGAAACGGCTCCGGTGGCGGAGACACCGGTGGTGGCTCCGGTTCCGGCTCGGGCATGGAGGATGGTTCCGGCCCGGATGGCTCCAATGGCGCCTCCATCATCGGCGGTGCAATCGGCGGCGGGGTCAATGGCGGTGGTGCAGGCGCTGGCGGCACCACCCTGCCGAACGAGGGCAGCATCATCCGCGTGGCAGAGCAGGGGCCGGGGTACGGGCGCAGCGTGGGCAGCGTGGACTTGTCCGCCAGTGCCATTGCCAACACGGCCACCTGGGCGCAGCGCCTGCAGACGGCCGGTGCCCTCAGGAGCGGCGGACTGGCCAATGCCGAGGCCGGGGATGACCGCGCCGGCGGCCTGCCGCTGCCGGAGGCTGGCGACAGTCTGGCCCTGTCGCTGAACCTCTCCAGCGGCGAGGCCATGCTGCAGACCCTGATCACTGGCGATGGCGCGCTGGTAATGGAGC
>JALTZY010000272.1:0-1158 GCA_027045905.1 Paracoccaceae bacterium | reverse complement strand
GAGCTGCGGCGGCCCGATGGCCTGCCGGCGGGCGACCTCATGGTGCGTGGAGCCGATGGTGGCCCGGCGCCGGCCTACGTGAACCGGCTGGACGATGGCACGGTGGTCATCGACATCCCGGCCGGCCAGCGCTTCGAGCAGCTGCGGCTGGAGCAGAAGCAGCCGGATGGCTCGGTGCGTGCGTGGGATCTGCGTATCGACCTGACCAATGGCCAGATGACGCTGCTGGGCGAGCAGCGGCTGGGCGCGGCGTTCCTTGATCAGGTGGAGCGCACGGCCGAGGCGGAGAAACAGGCCGTGCACCGGCTGCTCGCGGCGCTGGCCGAATGAGGAGGAGCACGATGCGGCGCATGCAGGAAAGAACCGGTGTCGGCTCTTCGCGGTGCAGGAAGGCGCGTCGGGTGAGGGTGGCGGGGCCGGCGCTGGTGCTGGTGCTGGCGCTGGCTGCACCGTCGCCCGCCATGGCGCAGGAGAACGGCGGCGAACGGGCCGTGCGCGGTCTGTTGAAGGCGAAGGCGCAATCCGACCTGTCGGTGCAGATTTCCGCGCCGGTGGCGGAAATCCTCAAGCGCGAGGGCGAGCCTTTCAGGCGCATGGACGTGCTTTTGCATTTCGACTGTGGCCTGCTGCGGGCGGAATGGGCGGCGGCGAAGGCGGCCTGGCGCGCGCGGCAGCTGAAGGCGCGTTCCAAGCGGCGGCTGCTGGCCTATCAGGCGGCCGGGCGGCTGGACGCCGCCGTGGCCATGGCGGAGGCCGAACAGGCGGCGGCGGAGGCAAAACGGGCGCGGTTGAAAGTGCAGCAGTGCAACGTGCGCGCGCCTTACGATGGCTGGGTGGTGGCACGGCATGTGGACATCCAGGAAACGCCGCAGGTGGGCGCTAAGCTGATCACCATCGTGCGGCGCGGGCCGCTGGAGGTGGAAATGATCGTTCCGGCGGCGTGGCTGAAGTGGCTGAAGGTAAACGAACCGTTCGAGTTTCACGTCGATGGCCTGGGCGAGGTGCTCAAGGGCAAGGTGACGCGCATTGGGGCGGAAGTGGATCAGGTTTCGCAGACGGTGCGCGTGTATGGCGAGGTGGGCACGCCGCCGCCCATGGTGCGCCCCGGCATGACGGGGCAGGTGCGCTTTCCGCAACGGGGGCGGGCGGCACATGCAC
>JALTZY010000271.1 GCA_027045905.1 Paracoccaceae bacterium | reverse complement strand
ATCGAGTACGCTTACCTCGAGGGTCAGCAGGGCGCCTATATCGAAACCCGCAACGGCTTTGACGTGGACGGGATCGAGATCAAGTGCCGGCTGGACTTCGGCGCCAAGGCGATCGACTGGCGCGGGCTCTACCGCAACCCGGGGGCGTGATCCGGCCTGACATTCTGACAGCGTGACCTGAAGGGGCGGCCAATCGGTCGCCCTTTCCATTTGAACGAAGGGATCCCCACATGAAAACCTACGTCCAGCCGGGCAACACCATCACCGTCACCGCGCCCTATGATGTGACCTCGGGCGACGGCCTTCTGGTCGGCGCGATCTTCGGCATTGCCAGCGGCGATGCACTGACGGGCGCCGAGGTCGAGGTCGTCACCACCGGCGTCTTTGATATGACCAAGGCCGCCAGTCAGGCCTGGGCCGTTGGCGACAAGGTCTATTGGGACAACACCAACCGGGTGGCCACCAAGACCGCCACCGCCAATACCCTGATCGGGGTGGCCGTTGCCGCCGTCGGCGGCACCGCGAGCGAGACCACCGGGCGCGTACGTCTGAACGGCAGTTTCTGATGGGCGCATTTGCGGCCGCGGTGGACGCGCTCTTTGCCGACCCCGACATTGCCAGCGACGTGATCTATGTCGCCGGTGGCGGGACACCGAAACTCGTGCGCGCAGTCCTCAAGCGCGCCGACGAGGTCACCGGCTTTGGCCAGGCGCAGATCTGGTCGGAAACCCAGCGCGTCGATCTGCGGGTTGCGGATATCCCGGACCCGCGCCCCGGCGACCGTATCGAGATCGAGGGTGCTGCGTTCCTCATCCAGGGCGAGCCCATGCGCGATGCCGAACGGCTGATCTGGACCGTCGATCTGAGGCCGGCATGAGGATTGATATCGAGATCTCCGGCGATCCCCACCTCTGGGCCGAGAAAGAGATCCGGGCAGCCGAGCGCGCCGTCACCCGAGGCGTGGCCGCCGCGGGCCGGAAGCTGAAATCCGGCTGGCGTGCCCAGATCGAAAGCGCCGGTCTCGGCAAGCGCCTGGCCCGTACCATCCGGACCCGGACCTACCCGGAACACGGCACCAGCATCGGGGCCGCCGCTCTCGTCTGGTCAAAGGCCCCGGTGATCGTCGGGGCCCACGATGCAGGCCCGCTGATCCGCTCGAAACACGGCTTCTGGCTGGCGATCCCGCTGCCCGCCGCCGGCAAGAAGGGGCTGGGCGGCAAGCGCATCACCCCGGGCGGCTGGGAAAAGCGCACCGGCATGCGCCTGCGCTTTGTCTATCGCCGCCACGGGCCGAGCCTGCTCGTCGCCGACGACGCCCGGCTTTCCGGCAAGCGGCAGCTGGCTGCGCCCAATCGCCGCCGCCGGCGCAAGGACGGGATCCTGACCGGGGCCGTGACCGTGCCGGTGTTCCTGCTGGTGCCGCAGGTGAAGCTGCGCAAGCGGCTCGATCTGACGCGGGATGCGCGTGCGGCAGTGGCGGCGCTGCCGGGGTTGGTGGTGGAAAGGTGGGAGGAGGGAATAAGGGTCACCTGATGAGTTCCCAAGGAATAAGTTGCTTTCATTGAAAGTGTCCTTACTCTTCGGCGGGCACAAATTTTTCACAGGAGCAGGCTTTGCCATCTACTGCGTTAAACAAGTTTGAGAAAAAGCTTCTTGTCGACGTTGACAGAATTATCCATAGCCATGGGAAGTTAAATCACGACGGCAAGGGGCGTCGTGGCCTCGGCCATCTGACGCGAAGTGGAGTATTGATGTTGTGTGCCGCGTGGGAACTATACGTCGAAGAGCTGGCCGTCGAAGTTGCCAAATGCCTGGCGGATCGAGCGAATTCTCCGGAACATTTTCCTTTAGGCGTTCAAAAGAAACTCGCGAAGCACGTAAGAGAGCACAAGCATGAGCTAAAACCGCTGAAATTGGCTGGTGATGGTTGGGAACAGGTATACATGGCGTATGTCAACGAGATCGTCGGTTCATTGAATACGCCAAAAGCAGGTCCGATCAACGAAATCTATTCCAAGGTGATTGGTTGGGAGAGCCCTTCCGCCTATTGGACCCACGGGAAAGATTTTATCAATCAGTTTGTTACGACCCGTGGTGACATAGCCCATCAAGGGAGTGCCGCAACCTACGTGAATATCAAGAAACTGGGCGAATATCGCGAGAGCTATGCCCAAAAGTTGGTGACGGTGTAATCAGGCGGCATGTTTTTCCTGCTTGATCCCGTCCTTGAATTCAACCCCCTCGATAATTTCTGGCAGGCGAAACGCGCCGTCGAGTTTGCGCCAT
>JALTZY010000270.1 GCA_027045905.1 Paracoccaceae bacterium | reverse complement strand
CCATCTCCATGCGGGGTCTCGCAAGATATAGCCCTGTTGGCCATTCTTTTCCATGGCCTCCATGACCGGGCGCACGCTTGCCGCCTTTGCCCGGCCAGCCGGTCATGGGGCGAGCTCGCGCTCGCGGCCCGTTTGCAGCGCCTCGACCACGAACAGCACCACCACGCCCGGTGCCAAGGCCCCGCACCGCCCGCAGGCAGCGGGTCAGCAGCAGGTTGCCAAGGTTTTCGAAGGTGAAAGGGCCGGTCATTGTTCTGTTCGTCCCTCCCGTGACAAGTCGCTCCAGCATAGGCGGCCTGCCGGGCGGGGCAAGGGGGAATGGAGCGGGGAATTTCCCTTTGGCGGCGGGCTGTGAGCGCGGGATTAATGGGGCCTGAGCCTAATTCGGTGCCGCTCCCCGGCATCGCGGCCGGGGCCTCGCGCTCCCGGAGCGTCGCCCCCCGCCATCACACCCCCGCATCCGGCCCCATGCAATAGAGCGCCTCGGCGGCGGGGCGGGCGGAATAGGTGATGCCCTCGCCCCCTTCGGCGAGCCGCGCCACCAGGCCCGCGCCCTGTTGCCAGAACTGCCAGCACAGGGGCTCGTCGGGCCGGTCTTCATAGACGAAGCAGATATTGCCCGCTTCCTCCCACCATTTCCCGGCCAGGCAGCGGCCGTCGAGAAAGGACCAGTTGACGCGCTTGCCGGGCAGGTATTGTTCGGCGCCGTATTCGGTGCCGTTCTCGCTGTAGATATAGGTCTGGCCGCGGGTCAGGGCGTCGAAGCCCGGCCCGTCCAGCACTTGCTGGGCCGCCGCGCTCAGCGGGGCCAGCAGGGGCAGGACAAGGAACAAGGCGCGCATCATGGCACCAGCCTAGCCGATCCCGGCGCCCCTGGCCAGAAGCGGCACGAACCGCCTCCGCCCTGTCGTTTTTGGCTCGTCTGCGGGGGGCCAGAGGCGCTATTGTGACGCCAGGCAAGTGCGGGGAGGACAGGGGCAGATGCAGAGCGAGGAAAGGCCCTGGAAGGACCGGCGCGGCAAGGGGCGGCAGAGGCCAAAGGGGCGGCAGGTGGCGTCCGAGGCGCTGGCCGAACTGCGCGCGCTGCTGGGCGCGGGGCCGCTCGAGCGCGACCGGCTGATCGAGTATCTGCACGCGATTCAGGGTGCCCACGGCCACCTCTCGGCTGCACATATAAGGGCGCTGGCGGAGCTCATGCGCCTGAGCCAGGCGGAGGTTTACGAGGTCGCAAGCTTCTACGCGCATTTCGACTTGGTGGGCGAGGGCGAGGCCCCGCCGCCGGCGCTCACCATCCGCGTCTGCGACAGCCTCACATGCGAGATGGCCGGGGCCGAGCGGCTCGCCGCGGCGCTCGAGGCGGGCACCGACCCCGCCCGCATCCGCATCCTGCGCGCCCCCTGCATGGGGCGCTGCGACGCGGCCCCCGTGGCCGAGGTCGGCTACAACCATATCGGCCATGCCACGCCCGAAACCGTGCTCGAAGCCGCCCGCGCGGGCGAGATCCAGGCGCAAATCCCCGTGGCCGAGGCGCTCGACACCTATCGCGCCAGCGGCGGCTATCAGGCGCTCGAGGCCCTGCGCAAGAGCGGAGACTGGTGCGCGGTGCAGGCGCGCATCGCCGAGGCCGACCTGCGCGGCCAGGGCGGCGCGGGCTTTCCGGCGGCGCGGAAATGGGGCTTCGTACGCGCACACCCCGCACCCCGCTTCCTCGCCGTCAATGCCGACGAGGGCGAGCCCGGCACTTTCAAGGACCGCCTGCTGCTGGAAACCCGCCCGCATCTGGTGCTCGAAGGCGCGCTGATCGCCGCCTGGGCGATGGAGGCCGGGCGCGTCTATTTCTACCTGCGCGACGAATATCCCGGCATCCGCGCCATGCTCGCGCGCGAGATCGCCGCGCTGGAGGCCGCCGGGCTCGCGACCCCCGGATATATCGAGCTGCGCCGGGGCGCGGGCGCCTATATCTGCGGCGAGGAAAGCGCCATGCTCGAAAGCATCGAGGGCAAGCGCGGCCTGCCCCGCCACCGCCCGCCCTATGTGGCCGAGCGCGGCCTGTTCGGCCGCCCGACCCTGGTGCATAATGTCGAGACTCTCTACTGGGTCGCGCGCATCGAGCGCGAAGGCCCCGGCGTGCTGAACGCCACCGAGAAGAACGGCCGCCCCGGCCTGCGCCATTATTCGGTCTCGGGCCGGGTCAGGCGCCCCGGCGTCTATCTGCTGCCGGCAGGCTCCACCATCAGCGACGTGATCGAAGCCGCCGGCGGCATGGCGGAGGGCCACCGCTTCACCGCCTACCAGCCCGGCGGCCCCTCCTCGGGCCTGCTGCCGGCCACGCTCGACGATGTGCCGCTCGATTTCGACATGCTCCAGCCCCACGGCAGCTTCATCGGCTCGGCCGCGGTGGTGGTGCTGTCAGACCGCGACTCCCCGCGTGCAGCCGCGCTCAACATGCTGCGCTTCTTCGAGCGCGAAAGCTGCGGCCAATGCACCCCCTGCCGGGTGGGCTGCGAAAAGGCGGTGAAGCTCATGCAGGCCGCGCGCTGGGACCAGCCCCTGCTCGAAGAACTCTGCGATCTGATGGAAGACGCCTCGATCTGCGGTCTCGGTCAGGCCGCGCCCAACGCGATCCGCCTGACCATGCGCCACTTCCCGGAAGAAATCTGAGCGCGACGGATCACACCCGCAGGATATGCTTCCAGATGGTGCCGCCGGCAAAGCGGTTCAGCACCACGAAATAGGCGATGACCAGCGCAAAAAGCAGCAGCGCCGGCCCGCCGGAGAGCTCGAAGCCGCCCTCGGTCAGCCCGCCGGTGAATTTGGCGATCAGATAGCCGAAGCCGCCAAAGGAGGTGATGAAATCGAGGATGAAGGCGAAAACCTTTTTCATGATGTTTCCAAACATGGTTGTTGTCTATCTGCGCATGGATAGCCTGCGACGGCCCGCCACGCAAGGAAAAGCCATGACAGCCCGCCGATCCTCACCGCCCTCACCCCTGACCCCTTCCAATGCCGGCCAAAGCCGACTATCTGGGAGCAAACCGGAGGCATCATGTCGTTTTTCAACAAGCTGAAGAAGCGCCTGTTCAAATCGTCCGCCAGGCTCGAAGAGGGGCTCGAGGCGATCGTCGAGGAGGGGGCCGAGGAAGAGCTCCCCGAGGCCGAGACCCCGCCCACGCCCGCGCCCGAACCCGAGCCGACCAGCGAAGCCGCGTCCGAGTCCGCCACGAGGCCCGGCCTCATCGGCCGCATCCTCAAACGCCCCGCCACGCCGCGCCGCCTGCTCGACGACGCCATGCTCGAAAGCCTCGAGGACCTGCTGATCGCCTCCGACATGGGCGTCGATACCGCCATGCGCATCACCGCCAACCTGTCCGAACGCCATTTCGGCAAGAAGCTCTCGGTCGAGGAAATCAAGGCGCTGATGGCCGAGGAAATCGCCCGCGTCATGGAGCCCGTCGCCCGCCCGCTGCCGCTCTACGCGAAAAAGCCCCAGGTGGTGCTGGTGGTCGGGGTCAACGGCTCGGGCAAGACCACCACCATCGGCAAGCTCGCCAGCCAGTTCCGCGCCGCCGGCAAATCGGTGATCATCGCCGCCGGCGACACCTTCCGCGCCGCCGCGGTGGAGCAGCTCCAGGTCTGGGGCGAGCGCGCGGGCGTGCCGGTCCTCACCGCCCCCGAGGGCGCCGACCCCGCCGCGCTCGCCTTCGACGCCATGACCCGCACCGAGGAAGAAGGCGCCGACCTCCTGATGATCGATACCGCCGGCCGGCTGCAAAACCGCGCCGACCTGATGGAAGAGCTCGCCAAGATCGTGCGTGTGATCCGCAAGAAGGACCCGGACGCGCCCCACAACACCCTGCTGGTGCTCGACGCCACCACCGGGCAGAACGCCCTCTCCCAAGTCGAGACCTTCCAGAAACTCGCCGATGTCACCGGCCTGGTGATGACCAAGCTCGACGGCACCGCCAAGGGCGGCGTGCTGGTGGCGCTGGCCGACAGGTTCGGACTGCCGATCCACGCCATCGGCGTCGGCGAGCAGATCGACGACCTCGCCCCCTTCGATCCCGAGGAATTCGCCCGCGCCCTCACCGGGCTATGAGACGTCCCGCTTCATGCTTCCACGAATATCCCACGGGGGGCCGGGGGTGTGAAACCCCCGGTTCCACCCCCGCTACGGACACCGCCCCATGAGCCAATGGCTGATCTCCCTCCAGGGCACCCCGGCCGGACATGACCTGGCCGTGGCGCTGGCCCTGCTCGCGGCCTTCTCCCACGCCGCCTTCGGCGCGCTGCAAAAGGGCCGTCATGACCCCTGGCTCTCGCGCGGGGCGATCGACCTGTCCTACGCGCTCATCGCCGCCCCCTTCGCCCTGTTCGTGGTGCCATGGCCCCAGCCGCATATGTGGCCGATCCTCGCCGCCCCCTTCCTGATCCATGTGGGCTACAAGCTCGCCCAGGCCCGGACCTATGTGCTGGGCAGCTACACGGTGGTCTATCCGGTGGTGCGCGGCACCGGGCCGCTGTTTGCGGTGATCGGGGCGACGATTTTCTTCGGCGAACGCTACACGGCGCCGCAATGGCTGGGCGTGGCGGTGCTGCTCGCGGGCATCTACGGGCTTGCGGCCTACAACCTGCGCCACTGGCAGGCAGGCCGCGCGCATCTCAGGCCGGCGCTCGCCATGGCGGTGCTGACCGGGCTGCTCGTCGCTCTCTACACCGCCTGGGACGCCTACGCGATCCGCTCGGCGGCCGACCCCTTCACCTTCCTCGCCTGGTTCTTCCTGATCGACGGGCTGTTCATGCCCGTCCTCGCCGCCCTGCGCCTGCGCCGGATGACCCACCGCCCCGCCGCCTTCCCGCTGATCGCGCGCGGCATCGCCGGGGCTCTCATCGCGCTGATCAGCTTCGGCTCGATCATGCTGGCGACCCGGATCGACAATGTGGGCCAGACGGCGGTGCTGCGCGAGACCTCGACCGTCTTTGCCGCGCTGATCGGCCGGCTGATGCTGAAGGAGCGGGTGGGAGGCACCCGTCTGATGCTCATGGGGTTGATCGCGGCGGGGGCTGTGATAGTTGAGATGGGAGCGTGAGGAGCGAAAATGAGCGAAAAGAGCATAGGGCCGGGTATCCGGGCCCTTCTGGAATACGGGCCGCTGCTGGCATTTTTCGCGGCCTATATCCTGCTGAAGGAGCGCAGCTTTCTGGTGGGAGGGGTGGAGTATGACGGCTTCATCGCCGCCACCGCCCTGTTCATCCCGCTGCTTGCCGCCGCCACCTTTGCCCAGTGGCGTCTGGCGGGCAGGATCTCGAAAATGCAGATACTCACCCTGGTGCTGGTGGTGCTGTTCGGCGGCCTCAGCATCTGGCTGAACGACGAACGCTTCTTCAAGATGAAGCCGACGATGATCTACCTGCTCTTCGCCGCCCTGCTGGGCTTCGGCCTGTGGCGGAGAGAAAGCTACCTGGAGACGGTCATGGGGGAGGCCCTGCCGCTCAGGCGCGAAGGCTGGATGATCCTGACCCGGCGGCTGCTGCTCTTTTTCCTGGCGCTCGCGCTGTTCAACGAAGCGGTCTGGCGCGGCTTCCCGACCGGCACCTGGGTCACCTTCAAGACCTTCGGCCTGCCCGTCGCCACCTTTGGCTTCTTCCTGGCGCAGATGCGCCTGTTCGCCGCATATGGGCTCGAAGACCGGGAAGACCGGGAAGGCAGGGAAGGCAGGGAGGATCGAGGCGCCGGGGCACCCTGACGACCTGTTCCCCGAAGAGACCGCGCTTGCCGGACAGTGAGGTATCGACAACCGCCGGTTCGCCCGGGATGCCGATGATCCGTTCTTCGGAATGTCTCGTTCGCTTCATTGTCCGCCCCTTCCCCGGGGCGGTTTCCGATCCCGCCCGGAGGAAACATCCCGGGGCAGGGGGCCGGCAGGCTTCTTCCGGTCGTGTCGGATATGTGTGCGGCGAATCGCGGGTCGGGCGCAGCAAGACCCGGGACCGGGGGCTCATTCGGCGGCCTTGAGCGGGTCGCCGTCGGGGCCGGGCCTGCCCCGGGCGGCATCTTCCGGGGCTTTTCCATCCTCCGGGGGTTCCAGCATGTTGGCGCGCTCCAGCACCTTTTGCAGCTCGTCCAGGGCGGGGGCGGCTTCGCCTTCGTCGTCGAGCGGCTCCTGGCCGCGCATGTCGCCCGGGGGGGCGTCGAGGCCCCAGACGATGTCGCCGGGCCGGGCCTTTCCCGCGGCGCGGTTCAGCGCCAGGTCGCGCCGGGCCCGGCCTTGCGCCCCCGCCGGCAGGGCGCTCGCCAGGCGCAGGGAGGCATGGGCTCCCGAGGCGATCCAGGCCCTGAGCGCCAGCATGGCCGGGGTGAAGACCAGGGTCAGAACCGTGGCGATGCCCAGGCCGAATACCACGGCCGTGGCCAGCTGCTTCCACCACAGCGCGGTGGGGGCGTCGAGCGTATAGCCGCCGTTGAAGAAGTCGAGGCTGAGGCCGAACATCATCGGCATCAGCCCGGCCATGGTGGTGATCGTGGTCAGCAGCACCGGGCGGATGCGCGCCTCGGCGGTGCGGGTAATGGCCTCGGCGGGAGGCATGTAGCGGGCGTAATCCTGATAGGTGTCGATCAGCACGATGTTGTTGTTCACGACGATGCCGGCCAGCGCCACCACTCCGGTGCCGGTCATGATGATCGAGAAGGGCTGGTTCATCACCAGCATGCCCACCAGAACGCCGGTGGTGGAGAGCACCACGGCGAGCAGCACCAGGACCGAGTTGTAGAGGCTGTCGAACTGCGCCAGCAGGATGATGAACATCAGGAAGAGCGCGCCCACCATCGCCTTTGCCAGGAAGGCGAGGCTGTCGGCCTGTTCCTCGCGGTCGCCGGTCCAGGTCCATTCGATGCCTTCGGGGAAGGGGTCGCTCTCCAGCCATTTGCCGATTTCGGCGACCCGTTCGTCGGGGGTGACGGGGATGGCCTTCCATCCGGGATCGGCGCCCTCGCCGGTGACTGCCTCGGCCTCGGCCTGGCTGACCATGCGCGCTTCGCCGCTGGTTTCGTTGACCAGCCGCACCAAGCCCGGCGCCACCCCGGCCTTGACGTCGAAGAAGCGGGTCTGGTCGATGCGGTCGATTTCGGCCAGCGTGGGCACGGGTCTGCGGGCGAGGAAATTGGACATTGGCACCAGCCCGACCGAGGTGCGGATCTTCAGGCTGTCCAGCGTCGAGAGCACCCGGTCCTCGCGCGGCAGGCGCACGCGGATCTCGATTTCCTCGTCCGAGGAATCGATGCGCATCGTGTCCAGCAGGAGCCCGTTGGTCACCAGTTGCACCATGCCGCCCACGGTGGCCACGTCGGTGCCGAAGCGGCCGGCCTTTTCCACATCCACCTCGAGCTCCCAGTCGATGCCGGGCAGCGGGCGGGTGTCCTCGACATTGATCAGGCCGGGGGTTTCAGCGAATTTGCGCGCGGCTATTTCGGTGGCCCGCATCAGCGCGTCCCAGTCCTGCCCCATCAGGCGCAGATGCACGGGCTTGGCTGAGGCCGGGCCGGGGGAGATTGTCAGCACCTCGTAGCGCAGGCCGGGGATTTGCGCCAGCCGGCGCTCGAGTTCGGCCATGATGGTGAAGCCGTCATAAGCGGGGTCGATGACGGCGCGTTCGAAGGGGAGGATGCCAAGCAGCCGGATTTCTTCGGTGGTCCGGGGCCGGTCCTCCCAGCGGGTCATCTCGATCTGTATCTGGCCGATCATGTCGCGCGGGCCCGCGGCGCCGCCGGTATTCTGGTTCAGCCCGCCGGCGCCGGCAAAGGCGAAGGTGCTTTCGATGCCGGGGATAGAGAGCGCCACCGCTTCGGCCTGGCGTACCAGGGCGTCCTTTTCCTCGATCGAGAGGTTGCCGCGGGCGCGGATATAGACGATCGCCTGTTCGGGCTCGGTGGTGGTGAAGAATTCGGTGCCCAGGTTGTTGTTCGCGAAGGTGACGCCGACATAGCCGACAAGGGCCAGCACCCCGGCGATGGTCACCAGGGGCATCACCGGATTGCCGGCGATCAGGTGGATCAGCCGCCCGAAGAGGCTGCGCCGGTAGCCGGCCCGCACCGGCCCGGGGGCGCGGGAGGGGCGTGCGGCCGAGAGGGTGATGGCGGTGAGCGCGCTGGCGAGCAGGAAGAGCGCCGCGCCGGGCAGCGCCGCGCCCCGGCTGCCGCTCAGGGGGTTCTGCATGCCCATCGGGGCAAAGATGTATTCGGGGTTCAGAAGCTGCATGGCGGCGACGAACAGGAGCCCGAGCGCCGCGGGCACAAGCGCCGCGCGCAGCAGCCAGGGCAGGCGGCGCAGGCGGGCCGAAGCCGCCTCGAAACGCTGTGCCGCCGCGCCCGAGATACCGCCCATGACCGGCAGATAGATCAGCGCCACCAGGAGGCTCGCGGTGAGCACGAAGATCAGCGTCTTGGGCAGCCAGGACATGAACTGCCCCGGAATCCCGGGCCAGAACAGCATCGGCAGGAAGGCGCAGAGCGTGGTCGCCGTCGAGCTGACGATGGGCCAGAACATGCGCTGGGCGGCACGCACATAGGCATCCATCGGGCGCATGCCCTCTTCCATCTTCTTCTCGGCATATTCCACCACCACGATGGCCCCGTCCACCAGCATGCCGACGGCGAGAATCAGGCCGAACATGACGATATTGGAGATCGTCACTCCCAGCGCGCCGAACAGGGCGAAGGTGAGCAGGAACGAGGTGGGAATAGCAAATCCCACCAGCAGCGCCGAGCGGATGCCCAGGGATGCCAGCACCACGATCATCACCAGGGCGATGGCGGTGATCACCGAGCCCTCCAGCTGGCGTACCATGGAATCGACGACGAAGCTCTGGTCATTGGCGAAATCCACCCTGACCGCGCGCCGAAGTTCCGCCGGCCAGGTGGCGACTTCCTCGGCCACGGCGGCGCGCACGGCGGCGGCGGTGTCGATCAGGTTGAACCCCTTGCGCTTGGAGACCTGGAGCGCCACGGTGCTGTTGCCGTTGAAGCGCGCCGTGCCCTTGCGGTCCTCGAAGGTCAGGCGGATCGTGGCCAGGTCGCCGAGCGTCACCACGCTGTCGCCGTTGACCTTGATGGGCAGGGCGTGGATATCGCCCAGATCGTCGAAGGATGATGGGATCTTTACCGCCGCCGCCCCGGTGGGCGTGCGCAGCTCGCCGGCGGCGATGAGCTTGTTGTTGTTGCGCACCACGTTGATCAGCTCGTAGGCGGTGACATTGTAGGCTTCGAGCTTCAGCGGGTCGATGATCACTTCCACCATCTCGTCGCGATAGCCGGTCAGCGAGGCTTCCAGCACCGCGTCGATGCCTTCGAGCCGGTCCTGCATCTTCTGTGCCAGCCGCACCAGGGTGCGCTCGGGCAGGGGGCCCGAGAGATTGACCACGATGATGGGGAATTCGGAGAAGTTGATCTCGTCGATCCGGTATTTGTCGGCACCGTCGGGAAAGGACGCCTCGGCGCGGTTCATGGCGTCGCGCACATCGGCGAGCACCCGGGTCTTGTCCCAGTCGAAGCCGAATTTCAGCAGCATTCCGGCGTAGTTCTCGGCCGCGGTGGCGCGCATCTCCTGCACCCCTTCCACATCCGCCAGCGCCGTTTCCATCGGCTTGACCAGGATGCGCTCGGCATCGCTGGCGGAAATACCGGGGAAGGGCACGGAGATGAACAGATAGGGCACCTCGATATCGGGCTCGCCCTCCTTGGGCAGCGAGACATAGGCCACCGCGCCCGCGAGCACGCTGAGGATCACGAAGGCCACCACCATGCGGGCGCGGGCGGCGGCGATGGCGACGATGCGGATCATGTACCGGACTCCCGCCACGCCACCTCGAGGGCGACCCCGTCGGTGACGTAATTCTGCCCCACCACGATCACGGCGGCCTCCTCGGGCAGGCCGGCGACCCAGACCCCTTCCAGGGCATCGCGGATCAGCTCCACCGGGGCGAAGGCGGCGCGGTTCCCGTCATCCACCAGCCGCACGCCCAGGATGCCGGCATCGTCCAGCGTCAGCGCGTCCAGCGGCAGCAGGTGCGCCAGGCGCCCGTCCGAGGGGATCAGCATTTCGGCGCTGAGCCCGCCGCTGATGGCCAGGCCGGGATTGGCGGCCTCGATCTCGACGCGGAAGGTGCGGGTCATCGGGTCCGAGACCCGGCCGACGAAGGTGACCGTGCCGGCGACCTCGCGCCCGTCGCTCAGGCGCCCCCCGGCGGGGGTGCCGGTGTGGATACGGCTTACCTCGAGCTCGGAGACGAAGCCCACCAGGCGGATCGGGTCGAGCCGCACCACGGTGGCGCAGGGGCTACCGGGCTGCAGCAGGCTGCCAAGCTCGGCGGCGTCGCTCTCCAGCAGGCCGGCGAAGGGGGCGGTGATGGTGAGGTTTTCGATATCGCGCTCCACCGAGGCGATGCGGGCCTCTGCCGACTGCACGCCGGCGCGGGCGTTCTCGACCCCGCTACGGGCTGACTGTACGCCGGCGCGGGCGGCCTCGACCTGGCTCTTGGCGGTTTCCACCCCGGCGCGGGCGGCCTCGATCTGGCCCAGGGCTGACTGCACGCCGGCGCGGGCGGCCTCGACCTGGCTCTTGGCGGTTTCCACCCCGGCGCGGGCGGCTTCCTGCTGGCTCAGGGCGCCCTGCAGCGCGGCGCGGGCCGATTCGAGGGCGGCGGCGGCATTGTCCACCCGGACCTGGGGGGCATGGCCGCTTTCGCGGAGCGCCCGGGCCCGGGAGAGTTCGGCCTCGGCCTCTTCGAGGCGGGCGCGGGCCTCGCGTACCCGCGCCCGCCTCGAAG
>JALTZY010000269.1 GCA_027045905.1 Paracoccaceae bacterium | reverse complement strand
CCCGGACACCCTCGCCGCGATCCTGCCGGAGGCCTGGCGGCAGATGCAGGAAAGCGAGCTGGAAGTGCCGTTTGCGCGCATCTTCGGCCCGGCCCTGAGCCGGCTGGGCCTGCCTGGCGAGGCCGGGCGCATCGCCCTGGTGCTCGGCCTTCTGTCCGACGATTACGAGGAGGTAGCGCTGGCGGCAGGGCCGGTTGCCGGACTGGAAGTGGCGCGCTCCCTGGCGCGGGGGCTGAGCGAGGGGGCGCACATCGCCAGCCCGGGCGAAAAGGCGGTCCTCGCGGGCTTTCGCGCCACCCGCCCCCCGGCGCGCCTGGCAACGCTGGTCGAATCCGGGCGCCTGGGCGAGGCCATCCTGCGCGCGCTGGCGCTGTTTTCCAGCGGCACCATGGGCAATCTCGACGAAATCACCGACGCCCTGGCGCTGTTCCGGGTGCTGGGGCTGGAGGATACGGCACGCCGCGGAGCGCTGGAATACCTGCTGCTGGAACGGCGCGGATGAGCGCGCGGGGAAGCGCCGGAAGCGCCGGGGCCGCGGTGGACGACCGGCGCCTGATCTCCGCCTTCCTGGAGGCGCGCGCGGCCGAGCTCGGCGCGGCCGAAAACACCCTGCTTTCCTACGGGCGCGACCTCGCGAAGGCGCGCGACTGGCTGGAGCGGCGCGGCGTCGGCCTGGCCGGTGCCGGGCGCGGCGACCTGGAGGCCTGGATGGTGGCCTGCGAGGCCGAGGGGCTGACGCCGGCCACCCGCGCCCGGCGCCTGTCGGCGCTCCGTCAGTTCTGCCGCTTTCTGGTCGAGGAAGGGATGCGCGACGACAACCCGGCACTGGAGATCAGAGGACCGGGCAAGGCGAAAACCCTGCCCAAGACCCTGGGCGAGGCCGAACTGGAGGCGCTGCTGGAGGCCGCTCCGAAGACCGGACGCAGCGCCGCCGAACGCGCGCGCAATGCCTGCCTGGTCGAGCTTGCCTATGCCACGGGGATGCGCGCGAGCGAGCTGGTCGGCCTGCCCGCCGCCGCCGCGCGAGGCGAGCCGCAACTGCTGCTGGTGCGCGGCAAGGGCGGCAGGGAGCGCATGGTGCCGCTCACCGACAAGGCCCGCACCGCCCTTGCCGCCTGGCTCGAGATCCGCGATGCGCGCGAAGCCGAAGCCACCGCCAGGGGCGCGCGCCCCTCGCCCTTCCTGTTTCCGGGCAGCGGAAAGGCCGGTCACCTGACCCGGCACCGATTCTACGTCCTTCTCAAGCAGATCGCCCTGAAAGCCGGCATCGACCCGGCGTGCATCACCCCGCATCGGCTGCGTCACGCCTTTGCCACCCACCTGCTGGCCCGCGGCGCCGACCTGCGCGCGATCCAGACCCTGCTCGGCCATGCGGATATCTCCACCACCGAGATCTATACCCATGTTCTGGAGGAGCGTCTGAAATCGCTTGTGCTCGAACACCACCCCCTGGCGACGAGAAGCTGATCCACCGGTCCCCCGGAAGCGGGCGGAGCGATCCTGCATCTGTCCG
Source organism: Paracoccaceae bacterium (assembly GCA_027045905.1). Taxonomy (GTDB): domain Bacteria; phylum Pseudomonadota; class Alphaproteobacteria; order Rhodobacterales; family Rhodobacteraceae; genus JAAEUB01. The sequence goes on along the minus strand of JALTZY010000269.1, from coordinate 785 downwards.
GAAAGCGGATCTGCCCGAGCGCGCCGGCGCGCAATACGGGCCCCGGCCGCAAAAAAGGCCGCCCCGAAGGGCGGCCTCCCGCTCGCGCGTCCCGATTGGCCGGGAATTCTTCAGTTCGCCTTGAGCCAGGCCAGCACGGTCTCCGGGCTCGATTCGCCGTAAGGATCCTCGCCGTGGTTGTCCTCGCGGCCCGGCTCCTCGAACCAGGCTTCCACCACCCCGTCATTGATCACTGCCGCATAGCGCCAGGAGCGGTAGCCGAATCCCAGGTTGGCCTTTTCCACCAACATCCCCATCTGGCGGGTGAATTCGCCATTGCCGTCCGGGATCACCTTGACATTCTTCAGCTCCTGCGCCCGCGCCCAGGCATTCATCACGAAGCTGTCATTGACGCTCATGCAGTAGATCTCGTCGATCCCCTGATCGTAGAAATCCTGCGCGCCGTTTTCGTAGCCGGGCAGCTGGTAGGTCGAGCAGGTCGGGGTAAAGGCGCCGGGCAGCGAAAACAGCACCACGCGCTTGCCCTTGAAATAATCGTCGCTGGTCACGTCCTGCCAGCGGTACGGATTGTCGCCGCCGATGCTTTCGTCGCGCACGCGCGTATGGAAGGTAATGGCGGGGACTTTCACACCTGCTTTCATGGTCTGCATTCCTCTCTGGAGTTGCGATGGCGTTGCGGTTTTCCGGGAATCGCTCCGGCTGTGGCGGGTTTTCATTAGAATAATTCCAGTTCCAGCTCAATACCAGGATCGAAATTATCCTGACGGGCGCTGCGGGGGCCGGTC
>JALTZY010000268.1 GCA_027045905.1 Paracoccaceae bacterium | reverse complement strand
GGCCAGATCGGGGCGCGGTCGGCGCCCATGGGGATCGGCGCGGGGGCATGGCCGAGCGCCTGCATGGCGCAGCGCGCGGCGGCGCGCCCGGCGGCGAATTCGGCGCGCCGGGCCGGCACGGCACGGGCGATGGCGGCTTCTTCCTCGCCGTAGAGGGGCGCCGGGGCGGCGCCGATCTCGCGGCAGCAGACGGCAACGCCCGGCCCGAGCAGAGAGCGGGCCGCCTCTTCCAGCGCCGCGGCCGCCGTCATCCGCGCCGGCGGTTTGCGCGCATGGCGCGGCGGCGGGCCATGGCCTCGGCGCGGGCGCTGGCGCGGGAGGGGGCGGTGGCGGCCTTTTCCGGCTCGGGCACGGTGGGCGTCTGCGCCCCGGCGATGCGTTCGGCAAGCGCCTCCAGCGTGGGGAAGCGGAAGATGTCGGTGATCGACAGGTCTTCGGCCCCGAGTGCGGCCCGGATCTCGCGATGGGCCTGCACCGCCAGCAGGGAATGGCCGCCAAGCTCGAAGAAATTGTCCCGCGCACCGATCCGGGCCACGCCGAGGATGCGCGACCAGATCTCGGCGATGGTGGCCTCCGTCTCGCTCTGCGGCGCGCTGTAATCCTGCGCCGGGGCGACGGTGGCGGCAGCGGCGGCGGCCGCGCCGGGGGCCGGGAGCGCCCTGCGGTCGATCTTGCGGTTCGGGGTCAGCGGGAAGGCCTCCAGCGTCACGAAATGCGACGGGATCATGTAGGCGGGCAGGTCGCGGGCAAGGGCCGCGCGCAGGGCGGCTTCGTCGGGCGCGGGGCCGGTGAGGTAGGCGACGAGGCGCGCATCTCCCGGCTGGTCCTCGCGCAGCAGCACCACGCATTCGCGCCCCGGCCCGAGCGCCGCGCCGAGCCGCGCCTCGATCTCGCCCAGTTCGATCCGGTAGCCGCGCAGCTTCACCTGCCCGTCGGCGCGCCCGAGGAAGTCGATCCGCCCGTCCGGGCGCCGGCGCACCCGGTCGCCGGTGCGATACATCCGCCCCTCGCCCCGGAACGGATCGTCGCGAAAGGCGGCGCGGGTGAGGTCATCGCGCCCCAGATAGCCGCGCGTCACCCCGGCGCCGCCGATCCACAGCTCGCCCGCCTCACCCACGCCTACGGGCGCGCCGTCGGCATCGAGCACATAGAGCGCGGTATTGGCGATGGGCCGGCCGATATTGACGGTGCCGGCACAGGGGGCGGCGGGCTCGGTGGCCGACCAGATGGTGGTCTCGGTGGGGCCGTACATGTTGGTCACCCGGGCGGGCGTGACCTTTTCGAGCGCGCGCACGAGGCTGCCCGGCAGCGCCTCGCCGCCCAGATAGAGGTGGCCGACCTGCCCCAGTGCGCCGCGCGCAGCCCCGCTCATCGTGATCATGCGCGCCATGGAGGGGGTCATCTGCGCGTGGCTCACCCGGTGGCGGCGGATCTGGGCGGCGAGGGAGAAGTCGTCCTCGTCCAGCGCGACTTCGCTGTTGGCGCGTGCCACCACCTCGGCCAGGGGCTTGAGGCCGGCGAGCACTTTTTCGGGGGCGATGCCGTAGTCGATCAGGCAGGCGATTTCATCGACGCCGATATTCTTGAGCTGTTCGACGCGGGCGAGCGCGTCTTCCACGGTGCCGAACAGCCCGCTCTCCTCGAAATAGCGCTGGAAGGCGAAGTCGAGGATCGCTTCGAGATCCTCGCCGCTCAGCGCGTCAAGGTCGAGCTCGAAGGCGTTCGACACCCCCTTGGGTCGCTTGAAGGCCGGGAATACCCAGGCGAATTGCTTGATCAGCCCGGCGGCCGAGCGCAGGTAGTCCTTCATCGGGCCGCGCGCCTCATCGCGGGCCTGTTCGCGGGTCGCGGCCAGGTAGGTGTGCAGCATCAGCGTGACGGTGAAATCGGCCGGGTCGTGACCCGCCTTGCGCAGGGCGTCGTGGTAGATGTCGATCTTGGCGCCGACTTCCTCGATCGACTGGCCCAGCAGGTGGGTGAGCACATTGGCGCCGATCTCGCCGGCCTCGCGCCAGGTATCCGGGTTGCCGGCGGTGGTGACCCAGACCGGCAGTTCCCTGGAAACCGGGCGGGGCTGGGTGACGACCGCGTGCGGGCTGCCGTCGCCCAGCGGGAATTCCACCGCCTCGCCGCGCCAGAGCCGGCGCAGGGTGTCGATGGCCTCGAACATGGCGGGCTTGTTGGCCGGCGGGGTGTTTTCGGGGCGCAGCACGAAGTCATGCGGCTGCCAGCCGGCGGCGATGCCGAGCCCGGCGCGGCCATTGGTGAGGTTGTCGATCACCGCCCATTCCTCGGCGATGCGCGCCGGGTGGTGCAGGGGCGCGACGCAGGAGCCTGCGCGCACGTCGAGATGGTCGGTGACGGCGGCCACCGCGGCGCCGGTCACGGCCGGGTTCGGATAGGGGCCGCCAAAGGCGTGGAAGTGGCGCTCCGGGGTCCAGATCGCCCTGAAGCCGTGTGCATCGGCAAAGCGGGCGCCGTCGAGCAGCATCTGGTATTTCCTCGGCCCCGGCCCGTCGTCATTGCCCCAGAAGAAGAGCGAAAAATCCATCTGCCGGTCGCTATGGCCGTGCGCGGCGGGGCTGGCAAGCTCGGTGCGCTCCTCCTCGCCGGTGACGACCAGCCTGAAGCCGCGCGCCAGCGTCCAGAAAAGCTCGAGCACCGAGATGTCGAAGCTCAGCGAGGTGACGGCGAGCCAGGTGCCGGGATTTTCCGCATCGGCGCGGATCACCTCGTCCATGCCGGCGAAGAAATTGGCGACATTGCCGTGCTCGACCATGACGCCCTTGGGGGTGCCGGTGGAGCCGGAAGTGTAGATGATATAGGCGAGGTCGTCGCCGCCCAGCGGCAGGGCCGGGTTCTCCTCGGGCGCGGTGGCAAGGCGCGGGTCGCGGTCGAGCACGAGGCGGGGGGCGGTATCGCTGTCCGAGAGAGGCGAATCGGCGAGGGTGGAATCGGTGACCACCACCGAGGCGCCGCTGTCGGCGAGGTAATGGGCCAGCCGCTCGGGCGGAAAGGCCGGGTCCATCGGCACATAGGCGCCACCCGCCTTGAGGATCGCCAGCGCACCCACGAGCATGTTGATCGAACGCGGGACATGCAGGGCGACCGGCTGGCCGGGGGTGACGCCCATGCCGATCAGAACATGGGCGGCGCGGTTGGCGGCGGCGTTGAGCGCCGCGCAGGTGATGCTCTGATCCTCGAAGATCACCGCCACGGCGTCGGGCGTGCGCGCGGCCTGCGCCTCGAAGGCTTCGTGGATCAGCGCCGGGCCGTCGAGCGGGCGGGCGGTGTCGTTGAAGCCGTGGAGGACCAGTTCGCGCTCGGCCTCGGGCAGCCAGTCGCCGCCCGCGAGCACGCTTTCGAGCCGCGCCGCGATCAGGTCCATATAGGCGGGTTCGATGCGGGCGCTGTCGGCATGCAGCGTCACCGTATCGGCGCCAATCGCAAGGGTGAGCGCGCAGCCGGGGATGGCGCCGCCGGCCTCGCTGATGCCGATATCCGGCGTGCGCAGGATGCCGATTTCGGGCGCGCGCGCGGCGATGTCGCAGGCAAAGGCGCCGTCGCGGGGAGGCTGCGCGCCGGTGCCGTCCACGCGCATGGGCACCCAGGCGCTGGCATAGCCGGGGCGGGCCAGCGCGGCGGTGCTTTCGCTGGCAAAGGCCAGGTCGGTCGCCTCGGATTCGCTCAGCCGCAGAGCGAAGCGGGCCAGCGTGTCGAGCGCGTCGGTGCCCGCGGGCAGCAGGACCTGGCGCGAAATCTCGTCGCCTTCCCCCTCGCCGGCCAGGGCCAGGCGGGCCGGGTGCATTTCGCCAAGGCGCGCGCGCCAGTGGGCGTCGTGCGGGGCCAGCGCGGCGGCGAGCCGGTCGAGGGCGGCGCGCTCTTCGGCACCGGGCGAGGCGAGCAGGTCGCCGGGCCTGGCGAAGTCCACCACCTCGACCGCGCCGCCATCGGCGCGCCGGAGCCCGGCGAGCAGCAGCGCGCCCGCGCCGGTGGCGACCAGCAGCTTGTCGGCGCGGATGTCGAGCACGGTGCCCGGCGCGGCTTCCTGTCCGGCTTCGACTTCGGCGGCGGTGACGAAAAAGACCTCGCCCGCGGCCTCGAACTTCGCCAGGGTCAGCGGGTTCCAGTAAGTGCCGTGGTCGAGCGCGCGCACCAGGCGGGCGAGATCCTCGGCCGGGCGGGCGAAGTCGAGCCGGGCGAAGGCTTCGGGCCGCTTGTGGCAGGCGAAATAGCTGCGCCCGGCGAGGTTCTGCGCCACGCGGGGCATCGCCCCGGCCTCGGCCCCGTCGAGCACCCGCGCAAAGGCGCTGAGCCCGGCGGCGTAGCATTTGGCATTAAGGGTGAGCGCAGTCTCGTCCGGGGCGATGTCGAACACCTCCTGGGCGACGATATCGCCCTTGTCCGCCCCTGCCGTCATCATGTGCCAGGTGATGCCGAAGCGTTTTTCGCCCGCGATCAGCGCCCAGACCGGGGCGTTGAGCCCGGCATAGGCGGGCAGCGGGCCGTCGTGGAAATTGAGAGCGCCCCTGGCCGGCAGCGCCAGCACGTCCTCGCCCAGCATGTCGAGATTGGCGATCGAGAACAGCCAGTCGAAGGAGACGCCCCGGAGCCGCTCTGCGAGCCCGGCGCCGGAGGCGGTCACCCCGATGCCGCGCGCGCGGGCCCATTCGGCGATCTCGCCGTTGCGGGTGACGATTCGCGCCACCTCGCCGCCGCGCGCCAGCAGCGCCTCGGCGCATCGCACGAGCAGACTTTCATTGCCGATCAATACGCTTGAAAATCCAGACATCGTCACCCTCCGGTCTGTTCTCCCGGTCGGGGCGTGGCCCTGCCGGAAGGGGCGCTCCGGGGTGCAGGCTCGGCTGCGGAGCGCGGGGTTACGCGCGTTTTGAGATAATGTAGCAGCAGATTGCGCAGAAAATGTGGCGGCTCCACCCGGTCCTTGCGCTGGATCGCCCGGCGCAGGCGCCAGAGCAGCCCGCCGGCGAGATGGGCCATTGTGGCAGCAAATGCGTAGAGCGCGCCGTGGTTCTTGGTGAAGTAGTGAAGGCGCGAGTCATACCAGTAATCGGGCACGCGCTGCCAGTGCTTCATGCCGGTGGAGGCGCCGCCGATATGGGCGACTTCGCTTTCGCGCACATAGAGCACCCGGTAGCCGGCACGCTGCGCGCGCAGGCAGAGGTCGGTTTCTTCGAAATAGAGGAAGAAGCGCTCGTCGAACAGGCCGATCTCATCGAGCACCTCGCGGCGCATCAGCATCGAGGCGCCGGCGAGCCAGTCCACCGGCTCGGTGGTCTCGGGCAGGGGGCGGGGCACCGCGTATCTGCCGAGCCAGCGGCTGATCGGGCCGAGGCGCACCGCGCCTTCGAACTCGCTGGCGATCGAGGGGAAGCGAAAGGCGGTGATATGTGGCTCCCCCGAAGGCCCGTGGATATAGGAGCCGGCAAAGGCGGCGCCGGGGTCGGCCTCGAGCGCGGCGATCAGGCGGTGGATGGCGTCGGGGGCCGGGAAGGCGTCGCTGTTGAGGATATAGACGTAATCGGGGCGGGCGCCGTCGCCGAGCCCTGCGCGGATGGCGAAATTGTTGCCCGCGCCGAAGCCGCCGTTATGGCCCGTTTGCAGGACCCGGACCCGGTCGCCCCAGCCGTTTTCTTCCACCGCGCGGGCGAGCTTTTCGAACGAGCCGTCGCGCGAATCGTTGTCCACGATGGTAATTTCGCCGGCGATGCCCTCCATGGCCGCGAGCGCGGCCTTGGCGGCCTCGAGGGTCATTTCGGGGGTGCGGTAATTGAGCACCACGGTGAGCAGGCGCGGGCGGGCTGTCATTCGGCGGCCTCCGCGATGGCGGTCGGGGATGTCCTGGCGGTGGCGCTGGCGGTGGCGGCGGCCTCGGCGGCCTCGATCTCGCGGCGCATATGGGCGGCCAGCACCCGCACGTTGGGCTCCAGCACCATGCTGTCATGGTCGCCGGGCACTTCGTGCACCCTGAGCCCCGCGGCCCACTGGCCCCAGTCGTTATCCTCGAACAGGTAGGCGCGCTCGCTGTTGACCCAGCGACCGTTCGAGACCTTCCACTTGCCCACCAGCGGCGGGCGGAACAGCACCAGGTTGCCCGCCCAGGGCTGCATCCGGTAGCGGGCGATGGCGGTCAGGAAGGCCGCCTCGATCGCGGCATTGTGGAATTGCGGGCTGTCGGAGGCGGCGGGGGGCTCTGCCCTGCGGCGGCGGCGGGCAAGCTCCCATTTCGCCCGTCTCACCGCCCATTTGCCGATATATCCCGGCCCGTGGCGGTAGAGCTCCTGCAACTGGATCAGGGCGCGGTCGCGGCGGCTGAGCGGGCGGCGCTGGGGCAGCGGCGTGTCGAGCAGCACCACCAGGGCGACCTCCTCGCCCAGCGCCTCGAGCTGCCGGGCGATCTCGTAGGCGGTGATGCCGCCGCCGGAAAAGCCGCCCAGCAGGTAGGGGCCGTGGGGCTGGATCTGGCGGATCTCGGCGATCATCGAGCGGGCCGCTTCGGGGATCGAGTCGTGGGGTTCGTCCTCGCCCAGAAGGCCCTTGGCCTGGAGCCCGTAGAAGGGGCGGTCGTGGCCCAGCAGGTGGGCGAGGTGGCGCAGGTTGAGCACATTGCCGAACATGCCGGCGACGAGGAAGAAGGGCGTCGCCTCGCCCCCCTCGCCCTCGTGCATGGGTACGAGATGGGTGAAGCGGCGGCGCGGGGCGCGGGGCTTTCGGGCGGCGCTGTCATCAGCCCCGCTCTCCCCGGCCCCCACGCCTTCGGCGGCGAGCAGAGCGGCAAGGGCGCGGATGCTGGGGGCTTCGAACAGGGTCGAGATCGGCAGGTCCACGCCCCAGGTCTTGCGGATGCGGGCAAACAGCCGCACGGCGATCAGCGAGTGCCCGCCCAGGTCGAAGAAGGAATCCTCCGCCCCGATCCGGCCGACCCCGAGCAGGTCCTGCCAGAAGCCGGCGAGGGTCTCTTCCAGCGCGCCTTCGGGGGCGATGTATTCCTGTTCGAGCCGGGGCCGCTCGAAGGTCCGGCCGCCGCTTGCGCCGTGGGCGGCTTCGGCCTCGGCCTGTTCGATCAGCGCCTCGAGCGGCATGGAAGAGACCAGCAGGCGCGCCCGCCCCGCGGCCAGCGCGGCGAGGAAGGCTTTGCCGCCCTGCTCGGCGGGGATGCCCTGGCCGAGATTGTGGCGCAGGCGCTCCCGGGCCGGGCTGAGGGGCGCGCTGTCGGCGGGGGCAGCGTCGGGGAATTCCACCTCGTCGGGCGAAGGCGCCGGGTGCAGGTCGAGCCGGGTGGCCGCGTCGAGGCGGCGGATGGTGAAGCCCTCGATCTCGGCGCAGAGATTGCCCGCGCGGTCGCACAGGGTCACGTCAAAGCGCGCATGCGCATGGGGCGCGCCGGGGCTGGCTTCGGCGAGGCGGACATGCGAGGTGATCTCGGCCGGCAGCGGGCGGTAGAGGCAGAGGCGCCGGTAAGCGAGCGGCACCCAGAGGTGGCGCGCCTCATAGCCGGGGATCAGCGCCATGGCCCAGCCGGTGGCGATGTCGAGAAGTGCCGGGTGCAGGGCGAAGCCTTTTGCGAGGTCGTCCCGGGCGGCTTCGGGCAGGGTGAGGTCGGCGATGGCTTCTCCCTGGCCAAATGCCCGGGATTGCAGAACTTTCCAGCGCGGTCCAAAGGCGAGGTGGGCCTCCTGCGCGCTGGCGAGCGCGGCGCCGGGAGCGGCCTGTTCGGGCGGCACGCAGCGGGCGCGGATGGCGGCGAGGTCGGGCGCGGCGGGGACGGAGAGCTTGCCCAGCGCCAGTTCGGCCTCGGCGTTGAGCACGAAGCCTGTGCGCCCCTGGATCTCGATGGCGGAGCGGATATCGACCCGGTAGCCCGCCGCGCTGCGCCTGAGCCGCAGGCGGATGTCGCGGCGCTCGCCCGGGGCGATGGCGAGCGGGCGCAGGAAGGCGAGGTCGCGGATCTCCCAGGGGCGGCTTTCGCCCTGGGCGGCCAGCGCCTCGGCGATCAGTTCGAGATAGCCGGTGCCGGGCAGAAGCGCTTCGCCGCTGGCGAGCCGGTGTTCGTCGATCACCCAGTCGGCTTCGCTCAGGGTGCCGGTAAAGACCCGGTGGCCGTCGCGGTCGAGCAGGGTCGCGGAGAGCAGCGGGGCGTTGATTTCGCGCGCCGCACCGTCGCCTTCGGGGCGGGTGGCGCCCAGGGCTTCGGCGGCCATGCCGCGGTCGGCCCAGATGCCCCAGCCCAGCGTCAGCACCCGGGTCCGGTCGCCGGCGCGGGCCTGGGCGTAGGCGTCGAGGAAGCTGTTGGCGGCGACGTAATCGACCTGGCCCGCCGGCGCGGTGGCGGTGGAGGTGGAGGAGAACAGCACCATCCAGTCGAGATCGCCGTCCGGGAATACCCGGTCGAGCACCTGGGTGCCGTGGATCTTGGGGGAAAACACGTCTTCGACCGCCGAGATGCTCTTGGCTGCGAGCGGCGCGTCGTCGATCACCCCGGCGGCGTGGATCACCCCGTGGATGCGGCCGAAGCGGGCTTCGGCGCGGGCGCGGGCTTCCTGCATGTCGGCGATGTTGGAGACATCGGCGGCGATTACCTCGACCTCGCCGCCGAGCGCTTCGAGCGCCTCCAGCGCGGCGATGCGCCGGGCGGTGGCGCCGTCGGCGCAGAGCCATTCCTCGCGCGGCGGCAGCGGGGTGCGGGCGAGCAGGACGATGCGGGCCTGGTAGCGGCGGATCAGTTCGGCGGCGATCGTCAGGCCGATGCCGCCGAAGCCGCCGGTGATGAGCCAGGTGGCGCCTTCGGGCAGGTCGGGCAGGCTGTCCGTGGGCAGCGGGGCCGGGGCGTAGGCGGTCTCGTAGCGCTTGTGCGCGCGCAGGGCGGCGCTGGTGTTGGCGGGGCTGGCGGTGAGCTCCTCCAGCACCTCGTCGAGCGCATCGGTCCGGTCGAGGTCGAGGGTGGCGAAGGTGAGGCCGGGCAGTTCGCGCGGCGCGACCCGGCTGACGCCGGCGATGGTGGCCTTTTCCGGGTAGGCGAGCGCTTCGCCCGCGACCTGCGCCGCGCCGGTGGTGAAGGCGGTGACATGCAGCGGGGTGCCGGGGCCTTCGGCGGCCCAGGCCTGGGTCAGGAACAGCAGGCTGAAGAAGCCCTGCTCGAGATTGCGGTGGAAGAAGCTCGAGCCGGGGCGGAAGCGCTCTTCTTCGGTGACCAGCCAGAAATGGGCGATGCGGTCGGGCAGGCGGCCCTGGGCGGTGAGGCGGCGGATCAGTTCGTCATAGGCCGGGCGACCCTGCTCCGGGGGCAGGAAGAAGCCCGTCTCGCCGCCCGCCTCGCTGAAAGGGGCGAAGGCGTCGCCCGCGCGTATCGTGGTGACGGTATGGCCGGCCTCGCTGAGGCGGCGGGCGGCGGCGGCGCCGAGCCCGGTTTCGTCGAGGAAGACGAGCCAGCTTTGCCTTTCGGCCATGTCGAGGCTCGCAGGGCTGTCCGGGCAGGCCCGCTTCCATGTGGGGGCATAGCCCCAGTCGGCCATGTCTTCCTGGCGCATGGGCAGGGCCGGGGCGCGGGCGGCGGCCTCGCCCGGCTCGATGTAATAGGTCGCGCGCTGGAAGGGGTAGGTCGGCAGGGGCAGGCGGCGGCGGCGCGCTTCGCCCCAGATCTGCGCCCAGTCGAAATCGGCTCCCAGCGCCCAGAGCCGGCCCAGCGCGGCGATGAAATACGTGTCGTCGGCCACCGGGTCATCCGGGTGGCGCAGGGTGGAGATGACCCGATCGGGCGTGATGTCCGGGTGCGCCTTGGCCAGCGCGGCGAGCGCGCGGCCGGGGCCGACCTCGATCAGGATGCGCCCCGGCACCTCGGCCAGGTGGCCGATGCAATCGGCGAAATGCACGGTATTGCGTAGGTGGTCGGTCCAGTAATCGGGGCTGGTGGCCTGCTCCGGGGCGAGGGGCTTTCCGGTGCGGTTGGAGATCACCGGCAGGCGCGGAGGGCTGAGTTCGATGGCGGCGAGAAAGGCGCGGAAGCGACCGAGCACCGGCTCCAGCAGGCGCGAATGGGCGGCGATGTCGATGGCGATGCGCTGGCTCTCGATGCCCGCGTCGGCGAGGCGCTCGGCAAGGGCGTCGAGGGCTGCGTCGGGGCCGGAGGCGACTGAGAGGCCCGGCGCGTTTTCTGCAGCGATATCAATATCTTGTCCGGTATATGCGCGCAGTTCTTCGGCCGGAAGCGGGACCGAGAGCATACCCCCCGCGGGCACGCTGTCCATCAGGGTGCCGCGCAGGTGCACGAGGGCGATGCAGTCTTCGTAGCTCATCACCCCGGCGAGGCAGGCGGCGGTGTTTTCGCCCATGGAGTGGCCGACCAGGGCCTGGGGCTCGACGCCCCAGCTCATCCATAGCTGCGCGAGCGCGTATTCGGTGATCATGATCAGCGGCAGTTGCGCCGAGGGGCGCTTGAGGCGTTCGTCGGCAGCGGCGGTGTCGCCGGTTTCGGGCAGCCAGAGGGCGCGGATGTCGTAATCGAGCTTCGGGGCGAGGATGGCGAGGCCCTTGTCCATCCATTCGGCAAAGACCGGCTCGGTCTCGTAGAGGTCGCGGGCCATGCCCGCATGTTGCGCGCCGCCGCCCGGGAACATGAAGGCGATTTCGGGCCGGTCCGGGAGGGCGCGGTGGGTGAAGACCTTGCGCGGGTCGTTTTCCTCGAGCAGGCGGGCGGCCTCGTCGTGGCTTTCGGCGACCAGCACCCGGCGGTGTTCGAAGGCGCGCCGGCCCTTGTGCAGGGTCCAGGCGATATCGGCGAGGTTCTGCTCCGGGTGGGCGCGCAGGTGGCGGGCGAGGCGGGCGGCGGCGTCGTCGAGGGCGGCC
>JALTZY010000267.1 GCA_027045905.1 Paracoccaceae bacterium | reverse complement strand
CCACGGGTGCTGCGCGAAACGGCGCTTCGCCGCGCGCGGCGAAGCGCCGTTTCGCGCAGCACCCGTGGAGCTGCTCGACAGCTGGCCCTTTTTCTGCGACGCCACCGCCTGCACGGCGATGCCGGACGGGCAGGCGCGCTATTTCGACAACAATCACCTCACCAACAGCGGCGGCACCCGCCTCGCGCCGCTGCTGGCGCCCGTCTTCGAGGCCGCGCCATGATCGAAGCGCTCAAGGCCCGCGACTGGGACGCGATCGTGATCGGCACCGGCATCGGCGGCGGCACGATCGGGCGCGCGCTGGCCGAAAAGGGGCTGAGCGTGCTGTTTCTGGAGCAGGGGCCGGCGGGCTACCGGCGCGAAGAGACGCCGCTGGACCTTGCCATGGCCGATCCGGTGGCGCGTACTCTGCGCGGCTTCTGGCCGACGCCGGTCAGCGCCCGCATCGGCGGGCGGGCGCTCGAATTCTTCGCCCCGCTGGGGGCTGGTCTGGGAGGCTCCTCGGCCTTCTATGCGGCGACTCTGGAGCGCCCCGAGCCCCATGACCTCGATCACAGCCCCGCGCGTCCGCACCCGACCGGCGGCTGGCCGGTCAGCTACGCCGAACTGGCCCCCTATCTGGCCCGCGCCGAAGCGCTCTACCACGTCTGCGGCGAGCCCGATCCGCTGTCTCGGGACCCCGGCGCCCTGCCTCCGGCCCCGCCGCCCGATCCCGCCGACCGCGCGCTGATGGCGCGGCTGCGCGCCAATGGCCTGCACCCCTACCGGCTCCACGCCGCCATCCGCCACCTGCCCGGCTGCGGCGAGTGCCTCGGGCGCAAATGCCCCCGCGCCTGCAAGATGGACGGCCGCTCCGCCGGCATCGAGCCGGCGCTGGCCACGGGCAGAGCCGCGCTCCTGTGTGAGGCCGAAGTGGTGGCGATCCGGGGCGGTGACCGGATCACCCATGTCGAGCTTCGCCACGGCGGCGCCCTGCACCGGCTCAGCGCGCGCGCCTATGTGCTGGCCGGCGGCGCGCTTGCCTCGCCCCGCCTGCTGCTGGCTTCGGCCAGCGAGGCCTGGCCCGAGGGGCTGGGCAATGCGAGCGGGCTGGTGGGACGCGGGCTGATGTTTCACCTCAACGAGATGCTCGCGGTCTGGCCCCGCGGCGCCGCGCGCAGCCCCGGCCCGTCAAAGGCGGTCTCGTTTCGCGACCTCTACTGGCGCGAGGGCCGGCGCTTCGGCACCGTGCAGGCGATGGGGATCGACCTGGGCGAAGGCGAAGCGCTCCACTACCTGCGCCTGGCGATCGCCCGCTCGCCCTGGCTCAGCCGCCTGCCCGGCGCGCGCCAGATCGCCCGCATCCCGGCCGCCCTTGCCGTGCGTCTGCTGGGCAGCGCCAGGGTCTTTGTCGGCATCATCGAAGACCTGCCGCTGAACGATAACCGCGTCACGCTGGATGCGGATCACCCCGAGCGCCTCTCCTTCACCTACGAATTCCCGCCCGAACTTCTCGCCCGCCGCCGCGCCTTTCGTCGCGCCATGAAGCGCGCCTTTGCCGGGCTGCCCCGCGCCTTTCTGGGGCACGCGCCGGAGCCCAATTACGGCCATCCCAGCGGCACCCTGCGCATGGGGCGCGAGCGGACGGCGAGCGTCACCGATGCCGATTGCCGCCTGTGGGGGGTCGAAAACCTCTGGGTCGCCGATGCCAGCGTGTTCCCCACCTCGATGGGGGTAAATCCCAGCCTCACAATTGCCGCCAACGCCCTGCGCGTGGCAGACAGGATCGCCGAAAGGATTGCCCATGACACCGACACCTGACTGGCTCGCACAGGGCCTCGCCGTGGTCACCGGCGCCGGCGCCGGGCTGGGGCGCGCGCTCTCTGTCGAGCTATGCGGGCGCGGGCTCAGCGTCGCCGGGCTGGGGCGCAGCGCCGACAGCCTCGCCGAAACCGCCTCCCTCGCAGGCCCCCGCTTCAGCGCCCATGTCTGCGACGTGAGCGATGCGCGAGCGGTGGACGAGACCTTCGCCGCGCTCGGCCCCGTCGCCCTGCTCGTCAACAACGCCGCCACCTATCCCCGCCGCGACTTTCTCGACGAAACCGGCGCGAGCTTCATGGCCACCGTCGCCACCAATCTCGGCGGCGTCGTCCATTGCAGCCGCGCGGCCCTCGCCTCCATGGTCGAGACCGGGCGCGGGCGCATCCTCAATGTCGCCACCTTTGCCGACCTCGCCCCGCTGCCCGCCAGCGCCGCCTACAGCACCTCCAAGGGCGCGGCCCGCATCCTCACCCGCGCCCTGGTGGCCGACCTCGCCGACCGTTTCCCCGGCATCGTCATCACCGACTGGATGCCCGGGATGCTGGCGACGAAAATGGGTGTCTCCGAAGGCCTCGCCCCGGAAAAAGCCGCCCGCTGGGGGGCAAGCCTCGCGCTGTGGCACGATCCCGGCCTCAACGGTGCCACTTTCGAGATGGACCGCGAGATCCTCCCCGTCCAAGGCCTCAAGCGCAGGCTCGCGAACCTCCTGCTGCTGCGCCCATCCCCGCGCCCGCGCCGCATTGTCCCGCAATGACCTTTCACCTTTCTGAAAATACTCCCACCGGAGGCCGCGATTTTTCGAGAGGAAAATCGTCCCTGACCGCCCCCGCAGCTCAGAAATCCACCGCGATGCCGTTTTTCTCCCAATCGCCATAGCGTACCGGATCCGGCCCCTTGCGGCCTCCCAGCTCTTTCGGCCGCATTTCCTCGTGTGCCTTGCGCCGGCGCTCCTCGGCTTCGGCGAGCGCGCGTCTGGCGGCTTCGGGCAGATCATTATCAGGCTGGGGCATGGTGGCCTTGGGCATCCTTGTCGTTTCCTCCCCCCTCCTATAGACCCGCGCGCAGGCAAGGCAAAGGGGCCGGGATGGACAAGACGGCAGAGGAGGCACGGCGGGTGGCGGTGGACCTGCTCGGGGATGTGACCGAGCATCGCCGCCTGCTCTCCGAAGTGTTCCCCCGGCGCACCGCCCCGCTCGCGCCCGCCGAGCGCGCCCGCGCCCAGCGGCTTGCCCTCACCACCCTGCGCGCCATGGACCGCGCCGACCGGATGCTGGGGCCACACCTGACGAAGCGTCCGCCCGCCCGCGTGATGAGCATCCTGCGCCTTGGCGTCACCGAGATCTGCGAGCTTGGCGCGCCGGCCCATGGGGTGGTCAATGCCGCCGTCTCCCTCACCGGCGCCGACCGGCGCGCGACCCGCTTCAAGGGGCTGGTCAATGCGGTGCTGCGCAAGGTGGCGGGCGAGGCGGACAGGTGGCAAATCCTGCCCGTCCCGCGCCTGCCCAGATGGCTGCGCAAGCCGCTGATCGCCGATTACGGCAAGGCGGCGGTCGAGGCGATGGAAGCGGCGCATTACCGCGTCGCGCCGCTGGATCTCAGCGCGCGGGACGATGCGCGCGAAGTGGCCGCTGCCACCGGCGGGCGGCTTCTGTCCACCGGCTCGGTGCGGCTCACCGAGTGGGGCCAGGTCTCCGCCCTGCCGGGTTTCGCCGAAGGGGCCTGGTGGGTGCAGGACGCCGCCGCCGCGCTGCCCGCGCGCATCCTCGCGCCCGCCCCCGGCGCCCGGGTGCTCGACATGTGCGCCGCCCCCGGCGGCAAGACCCTGCAACTGGCGGCAATGGGCGCGCGGGTGAGCGCGCTCGACATCTCCGCCGCGCGCATGCGCCGCCTCGAGGAAAACCTCGCCCGCTGCGGCCTCTCAGCCGAGCTTGTCGTGGCCGACGCGCTCACATACGACGCGCCCCCCTTCGACGCCATCCTGCTCGACGCCCCCTGCAGCGCCACCGGCACCATTCGCCGCCACCCGGACCTGCCCCGGGCCAGGGATGGCAGCGACTTTCCGGCCCTGTTCGCCCTCCAGCAAGCGTTGATCGACAAGGCGGTGGGCCTGCTCAAGCCCGGGGGGCGGCTGGTCTATTGCACCTGTAGCCTCCTGTTCGACGAGGGCGAAGAGCAGATCCGCGATGCGCTTGCCCGCCATGGCGGCCTGAGCGTCGAGCCCGAGGCGCTCTCCCTGCCGGGGATCGAGCCCGGCTGGCGGAGCGAAGAAGGCGGCCTGCGCCTGCGCCCGGACCTGTGGGCCGGGCAGGGCGGCATGGACGGCTTTTACATCGCCGCCCTGCGCAAGGGCTGAGCCGGCCGGACCGCGCCGCCGGTTTCGCATGACAGCCCGGCCCCCGCCCTATATGCTGAGTGCAAAGAGCGGGGCGCGACCCCGCCACCTTGCAGCCAAAGAGCAGCCGGACGAGGCACCCCGTGGCACGAAACAACACCTGGCGCGAGCACAAGGAGCGCTTTCTGAACCGCTGGCACGCACGCCGCGCGGCCCGCGCCCGCCCGGCCACGGGCTTCGTCTCCCAGCCCGAGCCGCGCACGATCGGCTCCTATGCCCGGGGCAAGCAGCTGGTGGCCGGCAACCTGCTCTTTGCCGGCCATCTGGTGAACGCCCCCGGCGATATGCTCTGGCAGGTCGCCGCCCCGACCCCGGCCTTTACCGCCGAGATCAACGGCTTTGCCTGGCTCGACGACCTCGCCGCCCTTGGCGACCGCGCCGCCCGCCTGACCGCGCAGAAATGGCTGCTGGGCTGGATCGCGGCCTATGGCGACGGGCGCGGGCCGGGCTGGACCCCGGACCTCACCGGGCGCCGCCTGATCCGCTGGATCAACCACGCCCTGTTCATCCTCAACGGCCAGGAGGGCGACGAAACCTTCGCCTTCTACCGCTCGCTGGCCCGGCAGACGATCTTTCTTTCGCGCCGCTGGCAGGGGGCGAGCCCCGGCCTGCCGCGCTTCGAAGCGCTGGTGGGGCTGATCTATGCGGGCCTTGCCCTCACGGGCATGGAAGAGCACGCGGAGCCGGCGGTAAAGGCGCTGGCGCGCGAATGCGAAAGCCAGATCGACGCCGAGGGCGGCATTCCCACCCGTAACCCGGAAGAGCTGCTCGAGGTCTTTACCCTGCTCACCTGGGCGGCATCGGCGCTGAGCGAAGCCGGGCGCCGGGCGCCGGGCGAGCACCTGGCCGCGATCGAGCGCATCGCCCCGACCCTGCGCGCCCTGCGCCACTCGGATGGCGGGCTGGCGCGCTTTCACGGCGGCGGGCGCGGCATCGAAGGCCGGCTCGATCAGGCGCTGGCGGCTTCCGGCGTGCGCCCGGCCCAGCAGGTGGGCCTCGCCATGGGATATGCGCGCCTTTCGGCCGGGCGCACCAATGTCATCATGGACGCTTCCCGCCCCCCCCGGGGCGAGGCCAGCGCCGGGGCCCATGCCTCGACGCTCGCCATCGAGCTCACTTCCGGGCGCCGCCCGCTGATCGTCAATTGCGGCTCGGGGGCGCATTTCGGCGAGGAATGGCACCGGGCCGGGCGCGCCACGCCCTCGCATTCGGTGCTCTGCCTCGACGGGCTGTCCTCGTCGCGGCTGGGGCGCGAACGAGGCCGGCGCGGCACCGGGCCGCTGCTGGTGGAGACCCCGCGCGACGTGCGCCTTCAGAAGCTGGCCGAAGAGGGCGCGACCGGGCTGGTGGGCAGCCATGACGGCTACCGGGCAAGCCACGGGCTGACGCATATCCGCCGGCTCGACCTCTCCCATGACGGGCGCGCGCTCCTTGGCGAAGACAGCCTCGCGGCGATCAGCGAGGCCGACCAGAAGCGCTTTTCGCGCCGGCTCGACAAGACCAGCCTGCAAGGGATCCCCTTCGTGATCCATTTCCACCTGCACCCGGATGTGGACGCGGCGCTGGATCTGGGCGGCACGGCGGTCTCGCTGGCGCTGAAAAGCGGCGAAATATGGATCTTTCGCCATGCGGGCCAGGCCGAGCTTGCCATCGAGCCCGGCGTTTATCTGGAAAAGAACCGCCTCAAGCCGCGTGCGGCAAAACAGGTGGTTCTCAGGGGCCGCGCTTTGGATTATGCGACCCGTATCCGTTGGTCCCTGGCCAAGGCGCAGGACACGCCCACGGCGATCCGCGACCTCGAGGCAGATGCGCTGACGGTCCTGCCATTCTGAGCCTTTTTCGAGCTTCCGGGAGCCGCACCATGTCTCACCCCCCCCATCACACCAAGATCCGCCGCGCCCTGCTGTCGGTCTCCGACAAGACCGGGCTGATCGAGCTTGCCCGCGCCCTTGCCGAACGCGGGGTCGAGCTGCTCTCGACCGGCGGTACCGCCGAAGCCCTGCGCGCGGCCGGGCTGGCGGTCATTGACGTCGCCGAGGTGACCGGCTTTCCCGAGATGATGAACGGCCGGGTCAAGACCCTGCACCCGGCCATTCACGGCGGCCTGCTGGCGCTCAGGGACAATCCCGACCACCTGGCGGCGATGCAGGAACACGGCATCGCCCCGATCGACCTGCTGGTGGTCAATCTCTACCCGTTCGAGGCCACCGTGGCGGCGGGTGCGGATTATGCCACCTGCATCGAGAATATCGACATCGGCGGCCCGGCCATGATCCGCGCCGCGGCCAAGAACCACGCCCATGTCACGACCATCGTTGACGTGGAAGATTACGAAAAGCTGATCGGCGACATGGACCGGCACGATGGCGCGGTCTGCGAGAAATTCCGCAAGCGCCGCGCCCAGATCGCGCTGGCGCGCACCGCCGCCTATGATGCGGCGGTCTCAGGCTGGATGGCGGGCGCGATCGGGCTTGACACCCCGCGCCGGATGGCGCTTGCCGGCCGCCTCGCCCAGCCCCTGCGCTATGGCGAGAACCCGCACCAGAAAGCCGCCTTCTACACCGATGGCAGCGCCCGCCCCGGCGTGGCCACCGCCCGCCAGTTGCAGGGCAAGGAACTGAGCTACAACAATATCAACGACACCGACGCGGCCTTCGAACTGGTGGCCGAATTCGACCCTGCCGAAAGCCCCGCCTGCGTGATCGTCAAGCACGCCAACCCTTCCGGCGCCGCCTTGGGCGCGACCCTGGCCGAGGCCTACCAGCGCGCCTTCGACTGCGACCGCACCTCGGCCTTTGGCGGGATTGTCGCGCTTAATCAAGAGCTTGACGAGGAAACGGCGCGGCTGATCCGCGAGGTCTTTACCGAAGTGGTGATCGCGCCGGCAATCAGCGAGGCGGCGCGCGAAGTGCTGGCGGCGAAGAAGAACCTGCGCCTGCTCGAGACCGGCGCCCTGCCCGATCCCCGCGCCGCCGGCCTCACCTGCCGGCAGGTCGCGGGCGGGCTTCTGGTGCAGGACAAGGATGTGGGCCATGTGGCGGCAAGCAACCTCAGGGTGGTCACGAAACGCGCGCCCACAGAGGCCGAGATGCGCGACCTTCTCTTTGCCTGGAAAGTCGCCAGGCATGTGAAGTCAAACGCCATCGTCTATGCCAAGGACGGCGCCACGGTGGGCGTGGGGGCCGGGCAGATGAGTCGGCTTGATTCGGCCCTGATCGCCGCCACCAAGGCCGAGCGCATGGCCCGCGCGCTGGGTCTCTCCGAATGCCCGGTCAAGGGCGCGGCGGTGGCCTCCGATGCCTTCTTCCCCTTTGCCGACGGGCTGCTGGAAGCGGCCGCCGCCGGAGCCGCCTGCGTGATCCAGCCCGGCGGCTCGATGCGCGACGAGGAGGTGATCGCGGCGGCCGATGAAGCCGGCCTCGCCATGGTCTTCACCGGCATGCGTCACTTTCGCCACTGATCCGGAACCGCCGCCCCATGTTTCCCAAAGGGCCGCGCCGTCGGGCGCGGTCGAAATGGACATGCCCGGCGCGAATATACGCGAATATGGAGGGCAGGGGCAGCATCCCGTGGAACCTGCCTCCCGGCCCCCCGAAGCAGGCGAATCCGCCTCGACCATCCAGGCGCCGGTACCCGAAACATACCCGGCTCCCGCCTCCCGGATTGCCCGCTACCCGGCCAGCCCCTCCTCCTCCAGCAAATGCCGCCCGGCCCGATCCTCCACCTCGATCACCCACAAATCCGGGTCGCGGGCCTTCTGCCGGGTTACCGCCGCATCCACCTCCCGCTCGGCTCCCTCGGCCAGGACCACCCAGACCCGCTCTTCGCGCATCGGATCATAGCCGCGCTCATAGGCTACCGCCCGCCCGTCCAGCGTCGCCAGCTTGACCAGCACCGCGCCGGCCGTGGCATCGCCCCGCTGGGTCACATAGGCGGCAATCCCCGCCAGGTCCAATCGCCGCAGATAGGCCGAAACCCACATATCCGCGGTCAGGCGCGCCATCACGCCTGCCCGTCGCGAAAGTCGAGCCCCATCTCGGCATAGCGCTCGGCATCCTTCATCCAGCCCGGTCGCACCTTGACCTGCAGGAAAAGATGCACCTTGCGCCCGAGGAATTCCGCAAGCTCCGCCCGCGCGGCTTGGCTCACCGCCTTGATGGTCTCGCCGCGCTTGCCCAGCACGATCCCCCTGTGCCCGTCGCGCATCACATAGATTACCTGATCGACCCTGACCGAACCATCCCTGCGCTCCTGCCAGTTCTCGGTCTCGACCGTCAGCTGATAGGGAAGCTCCTGATGCAGGCGCAAGGTCAGCTTCTCGCGGGTCATCTCGGCGGCGAGCATCTTCAGCGGCAAATCGGCGATCTGATCCTCCGGGTAGAGCCACGGCCCCTCGGGAAGCTCCCGCGCCAGCCACTTGCGCAGGTCTGAGATCCCATGCCCCTTCTCGGCCGAGATCAGAAAGGTTTCGGCAAAATCGAAGCGCCCGTTCATCTGAGCCACCAGCCCGAGCAGCGCCTCCGGCTGCACCCGGTCGATCTTGTTCACCGCCAGCGCCACCTTGCGCCCCGCGCCGACCTCGCCCAGCCGCCCAATGATCGCCTCCACCCCACCGGTCAGCCCGCGCTGCGCCTCGATCAGCAGCACGATGATATCCGCATCCGCTGCACCCCCCCAGGCCGCAGCCACCATCGCCCGATCAAGATGCCGGCGCGGGCGAAACAGGCCCGGTGTGTCCACGAAGACGATCTGCGCATCTCCCTCGATCGCCACCCCGCGAATGCGCGCCCGCGTGGTCTGCACCTTGTGCGTCACAATGGATACCTTGGCGCCTACCATCCGGTTGGTCAGCGTCGACTTGCCCGCATTGGGTTCGCCGATCAGGGCGACGAATCCGGCGCGTGTGCTCATGCGACCTCCTTGCAAGACCCGGCCCCGCGATAGCGCGTTTGCCGCACCTTCACCAGAGCCTGCCTTTCACCTTTTTCCAAATACTCCCGCCGGAGGCGCGATTTTCGTGAGAAAATCGCTCTGCTCGGGAAGCCTTTCCGTACTCTGCGCTCTCTGAGCTCAGCCTCCGAGCCTGCCCAGAAGTGCGGCGGCGGCCGCCTGCTCGGCGGCGCGCTTCGCGCTTGCCTTGCCCTGTGCCTTGCCATGCCCTTCGAGACGTACCTCCATGGTGAAAAGCGGTGCATGGTCCGGCCCCTCCCGGGCCAGTTCGACATAGACAGGCGGGCGCAGGCCCCGAGCCTGGGCCCATTCCTGCAGGCTCGACTTGGCGTCGCGGGCATCTTCCTTGACTCCTGCGATCCGTTCTTTCCACAGCCGCAGCACCATGTCGCGTGCCGCCCCGAAACCCGCATCCAGATAGACCGCGGCGATCACTGCCTCCATGGCATCTCCCAGAAGTGCCTCCTTGCGCCGCCCGCCGGAGATCGTTTCGGAGCGGCCGAGCTTCAGCACTTCGCCCAGACCGATCTCTCGCGCCACCCCGGCGCAGGCTTCCTTGCGCACCAGGGCATTGAAGCGGGGCGCGAGCTTGCCCTCGGCAGCGTCCGGGTCGGCATGATACAGCGCTTCAGCGATGACCATGCCCAGCACCCGGTCGCCGAGAAACTCCAGCCGCTGGTTGTCGGGCCGCATGGGCGAGGAAACCGATCCGTGGGTGAGCGCCCGGTTCAGAAGCTCCGGCTCCCTGAAGTCATGCCCGATGCGTGCCGCAAATGCCCGCATGTCCGCCGACAGGCGCATGGAGCCTACTCGATCGCCTTGAAGAAACGGTCCGGCCGCCAGGTCCAGAAATACAGAAGCCGCTTGCCAGCCGAAGAGAACATGATCCGGTCGGCCCGCCCCAGCAGATATTCCGCCGGTACGAAGCCGACCCCGCCCGCGCTCTGTGCCACCCGGCTGTCGGTGGAATTGTCGCGGTTGTCGCCCATGAAGAAGTAATGCTCCTCGGGCACGGTAAAGACGGCGGTATTGTCGAGGTCGCCGCGATCGGTGATATTGAGGATGTCATGAGTGACGCCGCCGGGCAGGGTCTCGCGCAGGCGCTGCTTCTCGCAGGCGCCGCCCTCGCCGACCGGGCCATTGGAACAGCGCGGATACCGTCCCTCCGCCCCCTGCCGCTCCATGGTCTCGACAAACACCCCGGCAGGCTCCTGCACCGCCGCTTCGCCATTGATATAGACCACGCCATCCTTTACCTGCACCTTGTCACCGGGCAGGCCGATCAGGCGCTTTACATAATCGGTCCCGAGCGTGGGGTGGCGAAAGACGATCACATCGCCGCGCTCGGGCTCGGAGAAGAAGAGGCGCCCGGGGATGGGACAGGCGGAGAACGGGCAGGAATAGCGGCTGTAGCCATAGGCCATCTTGTTCACAAACAGGAAATCGCCGATCAGCAGCGTATCCTTCATCGAACTCGACGGGATGAAAAAGGGCTGGAAGAACAGGGTGCGGAAAATGCCGGCGATCAGCAGCGCCCAGAATATTGTCTTTAGGGTCTCGACGATGCCGTCCTTTTTATTCTCAGCCATTTTCTGTCCTACCTGCCTGTGATCCGAGGGATATGGGCGGATGCGCGTGGGGTGTCAAGCAATCGTCACGCCTGCCGGCCTGCCGGCCGACCCGCTGACGGGCCGTGCCTCGATCACCACGAAGGCCTGCGCCCAGGGGTGATCGTCGGTCAGGCTGACATGGATCAGCGCCTCATGGCCCGGCGGGGTCATCGC